>CAVEBA010000012.1:0-10685 GCA_963613695.1 Sphaerochaetaceae bacterium | reverse complement strand
AAAAAATCCGTGAAAATTCGTTAAATTTGCGGATAAAAAAAACTCCCGCAAATTGAATTTGCGCAGAGAGCGCGGAAACGAATAGAATTTTCGGAAAAGTTTTCCCGCGCAATGAATTCCGAAAATTCCGAAAAATCCGCCGCCGAAGCCCGCGCAATGCCCGTCGGCGAAATTTCCACGCAAGGTCTCGCGAAAGTTTACGGCAAGCGGGAAGTCGTGCACGATGTCAGTCTCAGCGTGCGTGCGGGCGAAGTTGTCGGGCTTCTCGGACCGAACGGCGCGGGCAAAACAACGACGTTTTACATGGTGGTCGGGCTCGTTCCCGCGACGCGCGGACGCGTGTTGCTTGACGGGAACGACATCACGACGTTCCCGATGTGGAAGCGTGCACGTTGCGGGCTGGGCTATTTGCCGCAGGACGCGTCGATTTTCCGCAAACTCACCGTTTGGGAAAACGTGATGGCGGTTGTCGAAACAATGCCGATGCACGCATCCGAGCGCCGCGCCTACTGCGAAGCGCAACTCAACGATCTCGGGCTGATGCGCCTTGCGAAACAACCCGCCTACACGCTTTCCGGCGGTGAACGCCGCCGCCTCGAAATCGCGCGCGCGCTTGCGACGAAACCGCGTTTTATGCTGCTCGACGAACCGTTCAGCGGCGTAGATCCCATTTCCGTTGCCGATGTGCAAAAAATCGTCATCGACCTAAAACACAAGGGAATCGGCGTGCTCATCACCGACCACAACGTGCGCGAAACGCTTTCAATCGTCGATCGCGCGTATCTGATTCATCAGGGAACCGTGCTTGTGGAAGGCTCTTCCGACGTGATTTTGAACGACGAAAAAGCGCGAAAATTTTATCTCGGTTCCGGTTTTCAGATGTGATGCGCCGCGCGGGAACGCGTTCCCGCAAATGGTGTTTTGAAAAAAAACTTTTCGCACGTTCCCGTGATTCCTCTTATTTTGGCTTCCGCTTCGCCGCGCCGCCGCGAACTGCTCGCCCGCGCGGGATTTTCTTTCGAAGTCGTCGTTTCCGCCGCGGAAGAAAACGAAGATCCGCACGGCGATCCCGCGCAAATGGTCGTTGAAAATGCGCTCGCAAAAGCGCGTGCCGTTGCCGCGAAACGCCCGGAAGCGCTCGTGCTCGGCGCGGACACGACGGTTGCGCTCGACGGGCGCGTGTTTAACAAACCCGCAGATCTCGACGAAGCGCGGGAAATGTTGCGCGCGCTCGGCGGAAAAACGCACACCGTTTTCACGGGAACGGCGTTTGTGCGCGGGAACGCCGGGCTCGAGGAAACGCGGCTCGTCGCCTGTCGCGTGCGTTTCAAACCGCTCGACGACGACACGATTTCGCGTTATTTCAAAATCGTAAATCCGCTCGACAAGGCGGGCGCCTACGGGATCCAGACCGGGCGCGACATCATCGTCGAATCCTACGAAGAACCGCTGAGCAACATCGTCGGGTTGCCGGCGGAAATCATCGCACCACGCCTGCGCGAGCTGCTCGCGGAACCCGCGTTCCCGCGCAAAACATTTTAATAAAAAAGACTCCGAAGCCATGAAAATTCTCTGCCTCGACATCGGCAACACGCACACGCATTGCTCGGTCATGGAAAACCGCCGCGCCGTTTTTTCGGAAACGCTGAAAACGGCGGAAATCGCTGACGACACGGGCGTTCCCGCGCTGCTTCGTTCGCCGGAAGTCGTGCGTCTCGCCGTGAGCGGCGCGTCGTTTTGCTCCGTCGTTCCCGCGGCGACGGAACGGCTTCTCGCGGTGCTCAAATCCTGCGCTCCCGCGCTTCCCGTGCTTCGCGTTTTTCACGGAGATTGCCCGGGGCTCGGCATTCATTATCCGACGCCGCAGGAAATCGGTCCCGACCGCCTTGCGAACTGCATCGGCGCGCAAGCGCGTTTCGGCGCTCCCGCCGTCGTCATCGACATGGGCACGGCGGTAACGTTCGATATTCTTTCCGAAAAAGGCTACGAGGGCGGCGTCATCGCTCCCGGGCTCGAAATCATGACGCGTTATCTTCACGAACAAACGGCACTCCTGCCCGCGCTCGATCCGCGGGAACTCCTGCTTTCCGAAGATACCGAGGGCATCGGGAAATCCACTTTGGGCGCGATGAAACTCGGTTGCGCCGTCGGTTTTTCGGGAATGATCGAAAAGCTCCTCGAAACCGTTCTCGCGCAACTCGAGCGCTGGAATATTCGTTCGCCGAAAATTATCGCGACCGGCGGGTGCGCAGGCATTCTTCCCCGCGAATGGAAACACAAAGTTCACTGGGCGCCGTTCATCACCGTTCAGGGGCTCGAAGAAGCATTTCTTCGAAAAATCGCTTAACAAAAAAGTCGCGCGGCGGGAACCGTGCGGCTTTTTTTACATTTCGCGGGAACGCGGAAAAATCAGTCGCGGCGCGATGCGAAAATCATAATCAGATACCAGAACAGCGTCGCGATTCCGGCGAAAATAATCAGCGCGGCGCCGACGTGCTGGTCGGGACGAAACTGCGTTTTCACCATCCACGTTTGGTAAAGAATCACAACGGAGATGAACACCGTCATCGCGATGATGAACCACGTGCCGATCCCGCCGAAAAACATCAGAAGCAACATTGCGCCGAGTGCGACGAAAAATCCGATCGTGATAAACGCGCGCAGAAACGAAAAATCCGTTTTCGTCATGAACACGGTCACGGTCAGCCCGACGGCGAGCATCAGCGTCGAAAGCGCGGCGGGAGCGACGATTTCGTTCAACGTTGCCGCTGAACCGAAGCGCCACACGAGAATGTTGAGCATCGGCGCGAAAAGCAACGCCTCCGCCACGATGTAAATTCCCAGCCCTGCAATTTGCGTTCCCGCGGAAACGCCGCCGAACGCGAGCCGATTCGCGAGCATCGAAATGCCCCAAAATCCGGCGAGCACCAAGAGCCAACCGAGCGAACCGCTTCCGAAGAAAAGATTCGTCAGCGGATCGACGATCGCAGGCGTCGCGAGCGTTCCCGCGAGCACGAGCCCGAACACCGCACACGCCACCGCGACGAGCAGGTAGGTTTTTTTGTAGAATTCGGCGCGGGTTGCAGGTGAAGCCGCCGCGACGACGAAGGGATTGCTGTAGTTGTCCATAAATTAAATTTCTTTCCGTTCCCGAGATTTTGCAGAAAGCGTGCCGAGTCGCAAGTTTTGTCTGTTTTTCCGCCGCTCGCGGGAAAATAAATTTCTTGCCCGAGCGTTCCCGCTGTAAGAAAATACGCGCATCATGAGTATTCCTTCCTGCAATACTTCCGTGGCTCCGGAAACGGTCATCGAAAACCTCGGTGAGTGCAAGTTCCCGTCGCCGCTCAAAAAACTTCACTTCTCCGAAGAACTTTTCAAAACGGACGAAGATCGCATTTTGGCGGACATCACTTTCAGCGGCGCAATGAAAGCCGTGAGCGAGGGCAAGCCGCTCGTTTCCTTTGAATTGGCGGGACCGCGCGAAAATATTTATTTCAATCCCGCGGAAACAAAAGTCGGCATCGTAACTTGCGGCGGACTTTGCCCGGGCTTGAACGACGTGATTCGAAATCTCGTCATGGGGCTTTATCATTCTTACGGCGTAACGCGCATTTACGGTTTTCGCTACGGCTACGAAGGCTTGGTTCCGCAATACAAACACGAACCGATTCTGCTCGATCCGGAATCCGTTTCGGACATTCATGCGCAGGGCGGCACGATTCTCGCGAGTTCCCGCGGACAACAGGACACGCCGACCATCGTCGATACGCTTCAACGCATGGGAATTGATATTCTCTACGTCGTCGGCGGCGACGGCACGTTGCGCGCGGCGCGGGAAATTTCCGAAGAATGCAAATTGCGTGGGTTGAAAAAATCCGTCATCGGAATTCCGAAAACCATCGACAACGACATCGTTTTGCTCGACAAAAGTTTCGGGTTCGAATCCGCCGTTTCCGAAGCGGTAAAAGTCATCAACTGCGCACACGTCGAAGCCAAAGGCGCGCCGAACGGAATCGGCATCGTCAAGCTGATGGGGCGCGATTCCGGGTTCATCGCCGCTTACGCGTCGCTCGCGAGCTCGGAAGCGAATTTCGTGCTCATTCCCGAAGTTCCGCTCGTGCTCGACGGACCGCACGGTTTTCTTGAAGCGCTCCGCAAACGCATTCACGAACGCGGGCACGCGCTCATCGTCGTCGCCGAGGGCGCAGGGCAAACGCTTTTCAACGAAGAAGCCGGACGCGATGCCTCCGGGAACAAGCTCCACAACGATATCGGAAAATATCTTCGCGACCGCATCAAGGCGGACATGAAAGAGCACGAAATCGATTGCACGATCAAATACATCGACCCGAGCTACATCATTCGAAGCATTCCCGCGAACGCTTACGACAACGCTTACTGCTCGCACTTGGCGCACAACGCCGTTCACGCCGGCATGGCGGGGAAAACCGGAATCATCGTCGCGATGTGCCACCGCGCGCACGTGCATCTGCCGCTCTCGCTCATCGCGAACAAACGCAAAAAAGTGAACGTTACGAGCGAGCTTTGGCGCGGCGTTCTCGAATGCACCGGACAGCCGCTTTCTTGGGGCAAATAACCAAAAAAAAACGTCCTTCCGCCGGAAGGACGTTTTTTTTAACCTCTCCCCTATCCCGCTCTCCTCCGCCTTACAACATTTTCCTCAGCTCTTCGACTTTATTGAGCTGTTCCCACGGCAAGTGCGCTTTGGTGAAATGCCCGTACTGAACCGTTCCCGCGTAAATCGGACGCAGGAGATCGAGCTGCCGAATGATTTCCGCCGGCTTGAACGAAAACGTTTTTTTCACCGCTTCGATAATTTTTTCGTCGGAAACCGTTCCCGTGCCGAACGTTTCGATGTGAATGCTCGTCGGCTCCGGCTCGCCGATCGCGTAGGCGACCTGCAATTCGCACCGCGACGCAAGCCCCGCCGCAACGATGTTTTTTGCAACCCAGCGGCACATGTACGCGCCGGAACGATCGACTTTCGACGGATCTTTCCCCGAAAAAGCGCCGCCGCCGTGGCGTCCGACGCCGCCGTAGGTGTCCACGATGATTTTTCGTCCCGTCAGCCCGGCATCGCCGTTGGGACCGCCGATGACGAATTTTCCCGTCGGATTGATGAAAAACTGCGTTCCCGAAGAAATAAATTTCGCGGGAACGACCGAGCGAATGAGCGCCTCGCCAAACTTCACGATTTCCGCGTGCGAAACATCTTCCGTGTGTTGCGTGGAAAGCACGACGTTTTCCACCGCCACGGGAACGCCGCGTTCGTAGCGAACGGCGACCTGCGATTTGCAGTCGGGACGCAACCAACGCGATTCCGGCGCGGCGGGATTTTTGCGTACCGCTTCGAGCGCCTGCAATATCCGATGCGCAAACATGACGGGCGCCGGCATCAGCTCCGGAGTTTCATTTGTCGCGTAGCCGAACATGATGCCCTGATCGCCCGCGCCCTGCTCCGCCGTGCTTTTGCCCTCGGCGGAAGACGCGTCCACGCCCTGCGCGATATCGGGCGACTGCTGTCCGAGCAAATTTAAGATTCTCACCGTTCCCGCGTGAAAAACGGCATCGTCGCGCGCGGTTTCATAACCGATTTCCCGAATCGCATCGCGCACGATTTTGTCGAAATCGAGCTTCGCCGCCGTCGTGATTTCGCCGGCGAGCACGACATTGTCGTCTTTCACAAGCGTTTCGCACGCGACGCGGGAACGCGGATCCTGCGCGAGACACGCGTCGAGAATGCAATCCGAGATGAAGTCGGCGACTTTGTCCGGGTGCCCGGAGCCGACGGATTCCGAGGAAAAAATGTAGCTGTCCTCGCTGTCTGTTTCTGTATTCATAAAAAAGTTCTGAAAAAAATTGTGCGGGAACGCCGTTCTTCGCCCGATGATTCGGCAAAAACCGTCTTCAGAACTTTTCGCGGGCAAAAAAAAACCTTATGTGTTCGCAGAGAACTCATAAGGAAATTGCCGCCGTGAGCCGGAGAATGTTTTTAGCCGTAGGCTCGCATCCTGCGCCGGGAGCGCAAACCACCGTGACAGCGCAAATCGCTCAAATGTGCGCAGCTCGGTTGGTAATTTCCTCAAGGAAATTTCGCGATGCAAATTCCGTAAATATCGGTCAAAGAACGGACGGCGTTCCCGCCGCTTGGCGTGGAAATCTACCTTTTCTCCACACCGTGTCAACCTCGAACCGCGCGCGCTATTTTTCGCAAATTCTCCGCGGGAACGCGCATCGCGGCGCGACGATGCGACAAAAAGAGCTTGCATCGCACAAGCGAAAAGTCCATTCTTCGCGGAACTTCATTTTTACGGCCGGTTAGCTCAATGGTAGAGCAGTTGACTCTTAATCAATTGGTTACAGGTTCGAGTCCTGCACCGGCTACCACTTTTAAGACCCGCGGAAACGCGGGTCTTTTCCTTTGTTTATGCGGTTTGCGCGGCGGGAAGGCAAAAATTGAGGGATTAAAAAATTGCGATTTTTTATGAATTTTTCTTCATTTTTTTTACGGTCAAGGGCACGGGCAAAAAGGCTTGAAAATGCAGGACGATGCGGCTAAATCGTTTTGCATGAAAAAGATGAAGAACATCTGGGTGTCGAAGCGCGAGGGGGACAAGCGTCCGTTTCGTTTTGAAAAGACGGTGAAGGGGAAGCGATTTTCGCGGAAATTTGCGACATTGGCACAGGCGCGGGATTTTGCGGCGCGGTTAGCGAGCGAGATTGCGACACAGGGCGTGGAGAGCATCGGAGTTTCTGCGGAGGATCGCGCGATTTTGCGAAAGGCGAAATCGATTTGCGGGAATCACGACATAATCGAGGCGTTGGAGTGGTGGAAGAAGCATTTTCACGCGAATCCTGGCGGAGAGAAGCCGATTTCGGACGTGTGGTTTGAGTTTTTGGAATGGCTTGAAAAGACGGAGCGTTCGGAGGGGCACATCCGCAACGTAAAGGCTACGGGGAAGCGGTTTTGTGCGGAGTTCGGCGGGGACGCGATCTGCTCTGTCAACTCGGCGCGCATTGTGGATTGGCTGTTGAATCTCGGCGTTTCGCCGAAAACGCAACGCAATTTGCGCGGGGACATCCGCGGTTTTTTCTCGTTTGCGAAAAACGTGAAAGGCTACATTGCGGAAACGCCGGATGTGGACGCGCGCGTGCTTTCACGTTTGAAAAAGACGGCGGTGGAGATTCTCCGCGTCGGTGAGGTTGAGGCGATTCTTCGCGGGATTGAATCTTCGGAGCCTGAGTTTGTGCCGTATTATGCGTTGCGCATCTTTGCCGGCTTGCGTGCGAGCGAAGCGGGCAAGATGCGCTGGGAATGGATAGATTTGAAAAAGAAAACGATTCTCGTTCCCGGATTTGCGGACGGCGAGCGCGTGTGCAAGACGGGCGAGGACTGGCTTTTGTTCCCGGACATCATTCCTGAAACGGTGTTTGCGTGGCTTTCGGCGGCGAAAGAGCGCGTCGGGAGCGTTCCCGCGCCGAATCACACGCGTCGGGAAGCGCTGTCGAAGAAATTTGCGATCCCGCGCAATGCGTTTCGACACACGTTCGCGACGATGCACCTTGCGCTCACGCGCGATGAAGGCAAAACCTGCCTTGCCACTCGCCACACGAATCTCGGGACGTTTCGCGCGCACTATCGCGGCGTGAATCAGACGTCGGAGGAAGCGGCGGCGTTCTGGGGACTGAAACCGAGGAGGGTGTAAGGTGTAGGGTGTAAGGTGTAGGGTGTAAGGTGTAGGGTGTAATGTGTAGGGTGTAAGGTGGAGGGTGTAAGGTGGAGGGTGTAAGGTGGAAGGTGTAAGGTGGAGTGAATAGTGAATAATGAATAGTGAATAGTTATTACTTCATTTTTGCCGAAGGCAAAAATCAGCACGATACTCCTAAACTCCTCAACATTTTCAACTCCTCAACTTTTTCTCATTCCTAATTCCTAATTCCTCATTCCTAATTTTCCACCCTCCACCTTCCACCTTTAAGCTGTTGCGAGTGGGAGTGTTGCCCACCCTGTTCCCTCGTTGATGATTTCGAGGATGCGGAAAGATTTTGCGCCTGCGGGGAAAACGTTTTCATCGCGGAGCGTTACGGTATCGCCTCGCGCGACAGCGGGAATGCTTTCGAGCGGGAGCGAAATTCGCGGCTGCGTTGCGGCGACTTTTGCGTTTTTCCCGAGGTCGCCGTCCATCTCGGCGCAATCGAATATTGCGCGAGCGGAGAACTGCGTTCCCGCGCGTGTTGAAAATTCGGCGTCGACGCCGAAATCGGCGAGAAAGATTTCGTGATTTTCTTTGAACATGGCAGATATTTTGTTTTGAAAAAAATACCGGCGGCGGCGGCTTAGAGCACACCGTCGCCGGCTGACGACTCAGTTTTCTTGAACTGTGTTTTTTGACCAGCGAAGCCTTTCGGCTTCAAAGACTAATCCTACGGGACATCGTTGCCCGCATCGGCTTGCGCGGCGGTCGTCGCGTAGGCGAAGGCTTCCGGACGGCGCACGGCGATATCCACGTCGTTGAAGACGGCGATATTGGTGCGGCGGTTGCGCCATTCGCGGTCGGCGATGACTTCCGTGCCGCCCCAAATTGCGGTGATGATTTCGGAGAACGCGCCGAAAAACACGTCGCCGTTTTTCACCTGATTGGAGACGTCGCACTCGTATCCGTTGACGGTTCCGTTGGCTTCCCAAATGGTGGCGTCGGTGGCGGACGCGGCGAATTTCTTCGCGGTCTTGAATGCGCCGCGCAGGCGCGGACCGAAAGCGTAGCGCATGACGGAGATGTCTGCGTTTTGCGCGGAGATTTCGCTTTCCATCTCGACGAGGTCGGCGAAAGTCGGCGTTCCCGTGAGCGTCTTTTTGAAGATACCCGTTGAAGCGGCAATACCTTTCGGCGCGGAGTTCGTGCCGTCGCCGTAGAGAATTGCGGTGTCGATGCCGAGGGCGATCTGTTCGACGAGCATTTTCGAGATGAAGGACTCGACGGAGATTGCGGACTGCATGAGCAGCTTGTTGGTGACGGGCACGTAGGAGGAAATCTGCTTGGGCGAGAGTTGGATTTGCCCGAAGGTGACGGAGCCTTCCTGCGCGTCGGAATCTTCTTCGCCCCACGCTGCGGAAGCGCCGGTGAGCTGGGTCGGAATGGCGACGTCGCCTTTCAGCCCTGCGAGCATGGTCGCGTATTTACCGACTGATAGCTTGTTTTTGAGAAGCTCGATGAACTGGTCGGCGAGAAGCTCGACGGGAACGAGGTTTCCGCCGGTGCCGGAGTATTTGTCTCCGTCCTTGATGGAAAGAATGCTACGCGCGAGAGCGGCGCCCGGAATGATGATACCGCCGCGGGAAGCCTGCGCCTTTGCGCATTCGTCCGAGACTTCGATTTCGAAGCGTGCGTCTTCATACGCCTTGCGGTCGCCGGGATTTGCGGCGGCGCGAATGGCTTTGAGCACGGAATACTTGGACATGTCGCGAGCGGAAAGGAAATCTCCTGCGAATCCGCGCGTTGCGGCGGGTTCTTTCGGCTTGGCGGCTTCGCGAGCTTCCATTTCCGAGAGCAGTTCCTTGCGAAAATCCTCGACGCTTGCGCCGCGCAGAACAGCCTTTTCGGCGAGTTCACGCGCATTGGGCACGCTCTTGGCGAAATCCGCGATGCGGAAGAAGCGCGCCGCCGCCTCGTTTTCTTCGACTTCGGGGCGCACTTCGGGTTTGTTTTCCGGCGCCGCCGGGACGGGAGCGGGAACGCTCTTTTCGGGATCGTTGTTGTTGTTCATAACTGTGTTTTTTTCTGAATCAATTAAAGAAAGGTCGCGTCCGAGACCGACGCTGTCGTCGGCGGGAATCGTAACGAAAGAGATTTCGAGCGGCTCCCAATCCGTGACGCGGTAGGCTTCTCTGCCGTCGATTTTTTCGGCGGGTTCCCACGCGTAGACGCGATAGAGAAAAGAAATTTTAGTGAGAATGCCTTCGCGAATATCGCGGAGGATTTCCTGCCCCTCGGCGCCGTCCTTGATGCGCACCTTTGCGCGTCCGACACCGTCGGAATCGATGCGCACGCTTCCCGGCTCTACGACGCCGATGTATCGATTGCGGTCGTGATTGAAAAGAAGCGAAGCGCCGTTGTTGATGCGCGAAAGGCGCGCGGCTCCCACGGCGTGGGAAAGAATTTCAAATTCGCCGAAACGCTCGACGGGCGTCTCGCTCGAAAACGCGACCTCGAAAACGCGAGAATCCGCGTCCGACTGTGTCTGCGTGATTTGCGCTTCGCGAGAATATTTGCAACCTGTTGCCTTCATGATTTCGCATTTTACGCGAAATCCGAAAAAAGAGTGTTCCTGCTCATGTCCCCCTGAGAAGGTGGAGGGTGTAAGGTGGAGGGTTGAGGGTGTAAGGTGGAGGGTTGAGGGTGGAGTGAATAGTGAATAATGAATAGTGAATAACGCTCACCTAAAATTTTTGCCGAAGGCAAAAATCAGCACGGCTTTCTCATTCCTAATTCCTAATTCCTAATTCCTAATTTCTAATTCCTAATTTCTAATTCCTAATTTCTAATTCCTAATTTCTAATTCCTAATTTCTAATTCCTAATTTCTAATTCCTAATTTCTAATTCCTAATTTCTAATTCCTAATTTCTAATTCCTAATTTCTAATTCCTAATTTCTAATTCCTAATT
>CAVEBA010000011.1:5000-20855 GCA_963613695.1 Sphaerochaetaceae bacterium | reverse complement strand
GTGTGTAAGGTGTAAGGGGCTCCTTCCTCAACCTTTTCAACTCTTCAACTTTTTTTACTGGAAGTAATAGAAGTTTTTAAGGGCTTTTGGTTTTTATCCACGGATTTCACTGATTTCACGAATTTTTGTCTTCGTTTCTTCGTGGTTCAAAACCAAGAAAAAAAATCTGCGCTCATCTGCGACATCAGTGGCAAAAAAATCTCTTGCCGCAGATGGCGCAGATGAGCGCAGATGTCTTAAACCTTTTCGACTCCTCAACTTTTTCGCGGGAACGCGAAAAATCAGCCGCTGATCATCGGCACGAGCGCGATGTAGACGCCCGTGAAAATTGCCGTGGTGATGACGCCGGAAATGTTGATGCCGAGCACGTCGGGCAAAACGATGATGTCGGGAGCGACGCGGGAAATTTCTTTCTGGGCGATTTTCGCGCAAGTCGGCACGCAGGAAATCCCCGCGATCCCGCAGACGGGATTGAAGCGGCGTCCCGTCAGCAAATACATGATGTATCCGCCGATGATTCCGCCGACCGCAGAAACCGTGAGCGCGAAAATGCCGAGCACGAGCAGGATGAGCACTTTTTCGTCGAGCAAGGTCCGCGCGCTGCAAAGCAGACCGAGAATGAGCCCGAGGAAAAATGTTCCGCCGTAGAGAAACACCTGATCAATAAGGCGAATGAACGACTGAATTCCCGCCTCGCGCACCGCGATGCCGACGAAGAGCGAACAGAACAGCGGCGCACCCACCGGGAAGAGCAAGCAAAGCACCGTGCAGGTAACCACCGTGAAGGCGATTTTTTCGTCTGCCGTAACCTTTATCGGTTTTTTCGTCGGTTTATTGCGCACCTTGCGGAGCGATTCCGGAATGAGGAAACGAATCAGGAACGGATACGCGCCGTAAGTGATGCCGAGGTAAAGGTAGGCGACCACCGTGACGGGAACGAAAAGATCCTTGGCGAGTTTCAGCGAGGTGAAGAGCACCATCGGTCCGTCCGCGCCGCCGACCATCGCAATCGACGCCGCTTCGCCGTAATCGAGACCGCAGGCGATCGCGACCGGGAACGTAACAATCGTGCCGAGCTCCGCGCAAAACGCGACGAACATACTTTGGAACGGGCGCGCCATCAGGAAGCCCACGTCCAAAAGCACACCGATGCCCATGAAGATGAAACAGGCGATAAGATTGTTGCTGAACGCGTAATTGTAAATCGGCTGAATCCAATCCTTTTGCATCAGCGCGACGAGGTTCGTTTCGCCTTGAACGAGCGGCTCGACGTTGAGGTCGCCTTGAAGAACGACGTTCCCGCGAAGCTCATTCTGCGTCGCGCCGTCGATGATGTTCAGCTTTCCTTTTTTGAGAAAATCGACGAGGTCGGACTTTTTTTCTACGCGAATGTATTTGTCCGGCTGTGCCGTCTTTTCGGCAAAATCCGCATCGCCGACGACCGTGAAATAACGCACGTCGGAACGATTTTCGGAATTGATCCAGCGCGCTTCGGAAGCGCGTTCGGACTCCACCGCCGTCGTCGGATCAAGGTAAAGATTGCCGGCGTTGGCGACGATCATTCCGAGCCCCATCGGGATCATCAGCAACGGCTCGAGCACGCCGCGTTTTCCGAGAAAAACGAGAACGCCGCCGAGAATAATGAGACCGATGCCCGTCCAGCAAAGCACGGACGGAGAATCGACGAGTGTCGTGATGCCTTCGAAAAGGCGCCGGACGATGTCTATAATGTCAATGTTGTTCATTGGGTTTTCTTTCGGAGCGCGGGAACGGCTCGGAGCGGGAAAGAAGCTCGTGCTTTTTCATACCGCCGAAACCGTGCGCCGCGTTCCCGCAGTTCAGCCCTTCTTACTGAAAATATGCAGAAACAGATAAATGCCTTTCACAAGGACCGCGAGCACGACGGCGACGAGCGCCGCAATCAGCACGATCCACGGAAGCCAGTTCAGCGCCGTTTCGATCGCCGCCTCGTTAGAGACGGGAACCGTAGTCGTCGTTTCCGCAAGCAGTGAGAACATAAACGCCTCCGCGAAAAATTAGGAAATGACCGCGAGAATCTGACCTTCCTCGACGCCGTCGCCGACGTTGACATTGATCGCGGAAATCGTTCCCGCTTTGTCCGCGTAGATGTAGGTGTTCATCTTCATCGCTTCGATCGTCAGAATTTGATCGCCGTCCTTCACGGATGCGCCGACCTTCGTGTCGATTGAAACGACCTTGCCCGCGAGCGGGGAAGGCACGCCGGAAGCTCCGGCGGGAACGGCGGCGGGAGCAGGCGCCGGAGCAACGGGCGCCGGCGCGGGAGCCGCAACAGGTGCGGAAATCGGAGCGGACGCGACAGGCGCCGGCGCGGGAGCGGGAGCGACAGGAGCTGCGGGAGCCGGGGCTGCGGACTCGCCTTCGATTTCGACGGAGACCTCATAAACTTTTCCGTCAACGGTAACTTTAAGTTTCTTCATAACGATTTTTTTCTAAGAGTGTAATTATTTTTCGGATACGGGAAAAATCTCAGCGCGAGAGCGTGTGAGAGGAATAAACCTGACGCCGCCCTTCGAGCGACCAAAGCGACATCAGCTGTTCAATGTCGGGAGCCTTTGCGGGTGCCACGTTTGTAATCGCGTAGCGGCGACCGCGCAGAGCCACGGCAACGGCGGCGGCGATTACCGCCATCGTTTCCGGCGAAATCGCACCGGCGGCGGGAACGCGAGCCGCTGCGGGAGCGGGTGCCGCGGGAACCGGAGCCGCGACAGGCGCGGGAACGACCGGCGCGGCGGGCTTGCGGAAGCTCGACATGTGCTCGGGATTCGGCGGGAACGCCGCCGCAATGGCGCGCCCGACGGCGGCAACGACGACGAGGAGAGCAATCGTGCCGACCAAAACCCAGCCGACCGTGCCCCAATTGATTGTGCTCAAAAACACTTGAAAAGTCATTGTCTTGTGAGATTTTCTGTTTTTCTTTTTCGAAAGAATCGCGAAACGTTCCCGCGCTTACAGCGGCATGTTGCCGTGTTTCTTCGGCGGGCGCGTCGCGCGTTTCGAAAGCGAGGAGCGGAGCGCCTGCGAAAGCACCGCACGCGACTGCGCGGGCGTAATCACATCATCCACCACGCCGTTGGCGGCGGCGCGATACGGCGTCGCAAACTGCGCACTGTATTCTTCCGCATAACCGGCGGCGCGCGCCTTGGACGCTTCCTTGCCGATGCGTTCGGCTTCTTCTTCGGACTTGCCTTCTGCGAGCGCATCAGCCTTTGCCTTTTCGCCGACGGCGTTGATGTCTTTTTTGAAAACGATGTTTGCCGCTCCCGCCGGTCCCATGACGGCGATTTCGGCGGTCGGCCACGCGAAGACGGCGTCCGCGCCGAGCGGCTTGGAGCACATGGCGATGTAGGCGCCGCCGTAAGCCTTGCGGAGAACGAGCGTAATTTTCGGCACCGTGGACGCGGAATACGCGTGAAGCATTTTCGCGCCGTGGCGAATGATGCCGCCGCGTTCCTGCGCCTTGCCGGGCAGGAAGCCGGGAACGTCCACGAGCGTCACCAACGGAACGTTAAACGCGTTGCAGAAACGAATGAACCGCGCGCATTTGTCGGACGCATCGATATCGAGCACGCCCGCTTTCATCGTCGGCTGATTGGCGACGATCCCGCAAACGATGCCCTGCAAACGCGCGAATCCGATGACGGCATTTTTCGCGAAATCCGCCATCACTTCAAAGAACGTATTTTCATCGAAAAGTCGCGCGATGACTTTTTTCATATCGATCGGCAACTTCGGATCGGCGGGAACGAGATCCGCCATTTCCGGATCTTCCTGCATGGAAACGATGGGCGTCGGCTGATGCGGCGGATCCATCATGTTGTTGGACGGAAGATAGCTGAGCAAACGGCGTGCAATCTGGAGCGCGTGCGCATCGTCTTCGGCAACGAAATGAATATTGCCGCTGATGGAAGCATGCGCCGCCGCGCCGCCGATTTCGTCCATCGTGCATTGTTCGCCGGTAACCGCCTTGATGACTTCCGGTCCCGTGATGAACATCTGCGCGTTGGATTTCTTCATGATGATGAAGTCCGTCAGCGCCGGAGAATAAGCAGCGCCGCCCGCGCACGGACCGGCGATAATCGAAATTTGCGGAACGACGCCCGACGCCTGCACGTTGCGATAGAAAATATCGCCGAAGCCTTTCAGCGCCATTTCGCCTTCGGGAATGCGCGCGCCTCCGGAGTCGTTGATTCCGATAATCGGCATGCCCATCTTGAGCGCGTATTCCTGCATTTTGCAAATTTTCTGCGCGTGTTCGTGCCCGAGCGAACCGCCCTGCACGGTGAAGTCCTGAGAATAAATCGCGACCGAACGCCCGTCGACGTTCCCGACGCCGGTAACGACGCCGTCGCAGGGCAAATCCTTGCCCTTCATGCCGAAATCTTGGCAGTGATGCTTGATGTGCATCCCGAATTCCATAAACGAGCCCGGCTGCACGAGTCCCGCGATGCGGTCGCGCGCGGTCATCAGACCTTTTTTGCGACGCGCTTCAAGCTTGTCTTCCCCGCCGCCGGCGAGAGCTTTTTTGCGGAGCGATTCCAGATTTTCAATCAATTCTTTCTTCATAAAATAAACCTGTTTCTTTGGATAAAAAAGCGTTTCCGCGATGTTATCCGCGAGCTTCGCGTTTTGAAAGAAAAAAGTTGCCGAAAATCGCAACGGCGGGAACGCAAAGTGTTTTTCCGAAATACGAATCGCCCGCAACCGGCGTTATGCGCGATGCGGGCGATTTCGAAATGGCGCGCCCGCGAGGATTCGAACCCCGAACGAGTGATCCGTAGTCACTAGTGATATCCATTTCACCACGGGCGCGTTCAAAAATGTGAGGAGCAGTAAAACCTTTTCCCGAAAATCGCGCAAGCGAAAAATTTTATTTTTTTGAAAAAAAAACGAATCATTCCGTTCCCGCGGCGACGGTTTCGCTCGGCTCCGAAAAATCGAAATCGGCGTAGACCATGCGATGATCGCTCGCTTCGGAAGACCATTCGAACTCCGCGATTCCCGCAGAATCGGGAACGTAGCCGTGTTTGAACAGCTTCGGCGAAACAAAAATGCGATCGAACGCGAAAAAATATTCGCGTTGCGGATTGACGAACGTCGCCGTGTCGCCGTCCGCACGTTTCGCGGGAAGCGCGCGAGCGAAAGCGGCGACTTCCAACGGCGCAAGCGGCGCCGAGCCGGGAACGTCGTTGAAATCTCCGACGAGCACGAAGCGTTCCCGCGGATTGCGTTTCATGCGCGCGGGCGGAGAAAAACGCCGCGATGCGGGAACGCGCTCCGCCGATTTTTCGTCCTCGACGCGATACTCGATAATTCGCCGCAAAAAGCGCGCTTCGGCGGAACGCCGCATGACGCTCTCGGGATCGTCCGGATCGGAGGAAACTTTGCTTTTGAGATGCACGTTGAAAATCGTCAGCGGCTCACCGCCGGCGACGGGAACGACCACGCCGAGCAAACCGCGCGTGAGTTTTTTCGGCGCAGCGATTTTTATCACATCGGAAAACGGCACGCGGGAAAGCACGGCGAGCCGATTGTATTTGTCGTAGCCCTCGAGCAACGCGCGATACGGGAACGCGAGCCCGTCGCGCGCGAGCGCCTCGGCGAGCTCGTCGAGCCACGGTTCGCCGCCGATTTCCTGCACGGCGAGCACGTCGGGACGCACCTCGAGAATCGTGCGCCGAATCGCCGCCTTGGATTTTTCCGGTTTCGGGTGATGAAAAAGAAATTTTCCCGTTTCCGAAAAACGATTTTCGTCGCGATAGTTGTGAAGATTAAACGTTGCGATGCGAAGCCTTGACGGGAACTCGAATTTTTCCGGAGAAAGCGCGGACGTTCCCGCAGACGGCGCGGCGGCGTTGTCCGAAAACGCAAACGCGGCGATGCACAACGCCGCGATGAACGCGAGCAAAACGACGAGCGAATATCTGATGCGTTCTCTTCCCGGCATGCGACGTTCTCCTTTTGCGTTCCCGCGAAAAAAAATCAAAGCGCACGAATGCGTTCAAGCGTTGCGCGAGCGATGCTCGCTTCGTCCAAACCGAAGCGGGAACGCAAATCGCCGACGCACGAACCGTGCGGAACAAATTTGTCCTGCCAACCGAAACGCTCGACGGGAACGGAAATTTTTCGCGCGGAAAGTTCTTCGAGCACCGCGCTCCCGAAGCCTCCCGCGAGCGCGTGATCTTCGAGCGTGATAAACAATTTCGCACGCTTCGCCTGCTCCGCAAGCAATGCGCCGTCGAGCGGCTTGACAAATCGCGCGTCCGTCAGCGTCGGACGTTTTCCCGTTTCTTCAAAAATTTTTGCGCAAAGCGCGCGCGCCGTCGGCATCATCGAGCCGAGCGACCAAACGCAAATTTCATCGTCGCCCTGCTCTTCGATTTTCGCCGTTCCGATTTCGAGCATCGCGGGAACGTCTTTCACGGGAACGCCGGGCGCGGAACCGCGCGGATAACGAATCAACATCGGACCGCCGCGCACGAACGCCGTGTGCATCATGTCGGCGAGCGAATCTTCGTCTTTCGGTTGCATGATGACGAGATTCGGGAGCGCGCGCAGCATCGCGATATCGAAAAGTCCGTGATGCGTTGCGCCGTCCTGCGGCGAAAGCCCGGCGCGATCCAAGCAGAAAAGCACATTCAGATTTTGCAGACACACATCGTGCATCACCATATCGACGGCGCGTTGCATGAACGACGAATAAATCGCCACGCACGGCTTCAATCCTCGGCTCGCCAAGCCGGCGGCAAAAATCACGGCGTGCCCCTCGGCGATCCCGACGTCGAAATATCGCTCCGGCAATTCTTTTTTCAAAAAACAAAGTCCCGTTCCCGCAGACATTGCCGCCGTGATGCCGACGATTTTTTCGTCGGATTTTGCGAGCCGCAGCAACGTTTTTCCGAATGCGTCCTGCCACGGCGCGGGAGCGGCGACGGAGACATTTGTCGGCGTTCCCGTGGCGGGATCGTAAGGCGCGCAACCGTGAAAACGATCGGGATGTCGCTCGGCAACGGGCAAGCCCTTACCCTTTGTCGTGCGCACGTGAAGCAAAATCGGGCGTTGCGATTTTTTCGCGAACTCGAGATAGGAAATGATTTGTGAGATGTCGTGCCCGTCGATCGGTCCGAGATAGCGCAGTTTGAAATTTTCGAAAAGCGAGGACACGCCCGCCGTGATCACCTGCTTTTTTTCCTGCTTCCACGCGGACACCGCGCGAATGAAATGCGCGCCGCACGGCAGTTTCGCAATCAGGCGCTTCACGCGGCTCGATGCGCCGTTGTAAAAATCCGTCGTGATGAGCCGATTCAAACATTCCGCCACGGCGCCGACGTTGCGATCGATCGACCATTCGTTGTCGTTGAGCACGACGATGAGCCGGTTCGTGTGCGCGGCAAGATTGTTCAGCGCTTCCAGCGTCGAACCGTTTGTTACGGCGGCATCGCCGACGACTGCGACGACGTGTTCGTTCCCGCCGAGACGATCCCGCGCCGCCGCGATTCCGAGCGCCGCCGAAAGTGCCGTTCCCGCGTGTCCGCAACCGAACGCATCGCTCTCGCTTTCGCTTCGATTGCAGAAGCCGGAAATCCCGTCCGTCTTTCGAAGCGTGGAAAATTTTTCGCCGCGCCCGGTCAAAATTTTGTGCGCGTAGCACTGGTGCGAAACGTCAAAAACGATGCTGTCGCGCGGCACGTCAAAAACGCGATGAAGCGCAATCGAAAGCTCAACGACGCCGAGATTCGGCGCGACGTGTCCGCCGTTTTTCGATGTTACGTCGATGATGCGTTCCCGCAACTCGCGCGAGAGCTCGGGCAACGCCGATTCGGGCAAGTTTTTCAAATCTGCGGGACTGTGAATCGCGTCGAGCATCGCCTCCGAAAAAAATCAGTCGGTTTCCTCCGCAAACTCCGAAGTTTCCGCCTCGCCGTCCGCCGTTGTGCCGCGCAACTGCTCGATACGCAGTTCCGCATCGGCGAGTTTTTGCTGACAGCTTTTCAAATGTTTCATTCCCGCTTCATAGCGTTCGACGAGCTCGGAAAGCGGCACATCGCCGCCCTCGAGACTTTCGACAATTTGTTCCAGCCGAGAAAGTTCTTCTTCAAACGACAATTCCTTGTCTCTTTTTTTGGTCTTCGTCACAGCAAAAAAAATTAAACGCGGGAACGCGGGAACGCGCAACTTTTTTTGCCGAAAGCAAAAAAAAGGTGGAGGGTGGAAAACTGATAACTGATAGTTGATAACTGATAGTTAGGTTCAAAAAGGTAAAGTTATCCGTTATCAGTTATCAGCTATCAGTTATCAGCTTCGGCTTCGTCCCACTCTTCATCATCGATGACAACGCCGAACGCGCTCATCGCGGGAACGCTCGCCGGACGCGCGGGCTTTTTTTCTGCGGGAACGGCGGCGGAAACGCTCGGTTTGGGCGCATCCGCTTTTGCGACCGCTGCGGGCTTGTCCGCTTTTTTCGGTTTTTTCTTCGGCTTCACTTTTGCGGCGGCATACGCGGCGGAGAAATTTGTTCCCGAAGCCTCCACGCGAAATTTCTGTCCCGTGCGGTCAAAAACGTCGAGCGAACCGTTGGCGTTCACGCGCTGAACCTTGACGACCGTTCCCGCGGGAACGTCCATGCGCCCCATCGACGCGCCCGTGCCGGGATCGACAACGGCGATGCTGCGTGCGCGCGACAAGCGCACAAAGCCCGGCCACGTGTGCGGACGTTGGGAAATTTCTTCAAACGCGACAAGCGGGAGCGGCGGAACGACGGCGGCGGGCTTTTTCTGCGAAGCCGTTTTTTTCTTCGCGGAAGAAGATTTCGCGGACGCGACATTTTTCGAAGATTCCGCATCGCCGGATTTTTTTTGCGCGGAAGCATTCGCCGAAGATTTCGCGGGAACGCCGCCGCGCAATTTTACGCTCGGAGCAGATTTCGCTGCGGGCGAATCGTTCCCGTCGCGCGAATGTTGCGCCGACGGCGAAGATACGTCTTCTTCCGAGAGCACGATTTCGCCTTTGAAAAGCAAGTGCGTTCCCGTGAAACCGAGCCGCTCCGCAATCGCAAAACCGAGCCCCGCAAGCACGAGCACGCAAACGACGATTCCGAACTTTGCGCCGCCGCTCATCGGCTCTTTTCGCTTCGGCGCTTTTTGCGACATGATTTTCGAGGCTTTTCTGCTCATGGGAAATGATTTTCGGGGACTAAAAATTTTTCGCATCATAATGCGCACTGCGCCATCTCCCGACAATCAAATTTCTGCCGCGCGGAAAAACGGAGTTGCAATTTCATGCGGGAACGCCGACGATGTTGCGAGTCTTCGAGGTGCGCGCATTCGCTCGCGGGAACGCAAGTCCGCGCGAGAGGAAAGTCCGGACACCGCAGGGCAGGATTCCCCGTGAAAACGGGGGCGACGGGAGCAATTCCCGCCGACGGACAGTGTCACAGAAAACAAACCGCCCGCACGGAAACGCGCGGGTAAGGGTGAAACGGCGAGGTAAAAGCTCACCGCTCCGACGGCAACGAAGGAGGCAGGACAAACCCAATCCGGTGCAAGGCAAAATAGGCGAGCGGGCTGCCCGTCCGATGCTCGCGGGTATGCCGCACCGCCGAAACGGCGGGAACGCGGAAACGCGGTTCAGAGGAATGAATGCGGACGCGGGAACGCGAAAGCGCCCCGCGCCACGGAATCCGGCTTACAGCACCTCGAAGATTTTTTTTTCGCAAAAAAAAAACGACGTTCCCGCGGGAACGCCACATTCTGTGCACACAAAAAAAAAGCCGGAGAATTTTCGGTGTTGGGACGCGACGCAGAGCCGTCCGCAGAACCGTCCGCATACGCGGGAACTTCGGGATCGACTCCGATTCCGGAATCGTCGCCCGCCGTAGCAGTCTGCGCGGAGCCGGCGCCCGAACTCGCATCGGACGATGCGGCGTTGGGATCAACCGAGGCGACAATTTCCTGTTCCTGCGCGGGTGTTACGCCCTTGTAAATGGGAGTGCCGATCAAACCGGCGGGGGAAATCGGAATTTTAACCGCTTTGCCGCCGGCAATCGCAACCGAAGAGCGTCCGGTCGGAGCGGTAACGACCGCACCTTCCACGACTGCAACGGAAACGGACGTACCATCGTCCGTGACGGAGAACGTGGTGCCCTTGACCGTGACGTCTCCGACGCGAGTCTTAACCGTCATGCTGGAGCTGGCGAGCAGTTTCGCGACTTTGAACGTCGCCGTGCCCTGTTCGAGACGAACGACGGTCAGCGAACCGGAAGTCGCTTCGGGTTCACGCGAGAAAGACGTGTAATCCTGACCGTCAACGGCGGCGGGATTGTTCTGTTCGAACTGCATGATTTCGATTTCGGTATCCGGCTTCAGCGAAACAATCGTGCCGTTCGAGAGAACGATTTTTGCGGAAGACTTGGAACCGGTCGCCACGCGCGTGTTCTGCCCGAAGACTGCGCCGGCGGCGAGTTTCTGCTGAGAGCCGTCTGCGGCAACGAGCGTAAGCTCGCCGGAAACGGAGCTCACGGCAATCTTGCCCGGAGCGGCGGCAAACGCGAGCCCGGAAGCGAGAACGAATGCAAGGATTGAAATAAGTTTCAGTATTTTCATGGTATTTTCCCTTTGGTTTTAGTTAACGAAAATTCTTTACGTATTATCCGTAAGACCGTGCACGAATGCAAGTTATTTTTTTTCGCGCGACGGACATTTTTTCTCCACCGCATAGCGCGCGAGTTCCGCGTATTTCGGCAGACCGTTCTCGTAGGAAAACTTCGGTTCGCCGTGAATGAGCGGGAGCGCATACTTGGAGAACTGCGGGCCGACGGACATTCCGTCCCCGCCGATCCACGCCGCCGGGAACACTTTTTCGCAATTTGCGACGCTGTCGAGCTCGGAAAGCTCCATGCGCACGGAGTAATGTTCCCGCTCTTCGCGCACAATGACAACCATCTTGCCGCTTTCGCCCGCAACGGCGGCTTTGACCGCCGCGGCGCCCGCCTCAAAAGCTTCCGTGATGTCCGTGAGCGAGCCGCAATGTGAAGCGGTGCGCTGAACGTGACCGAGACGACAGCAACGCGTTTTCACGCCGGCGAAAGTGTCTTCGATAACGTTTTTCAAATATTCGCAAACGCCGCCGAGCGCCGGATGCCCGAACGCGTCGATTCCCGCTCCCGCGCCGAGGAAATTTCCTGCAGAGTCCTTCAAGCCTTCCGCGGCAACGACAACGCAATGCGTGTGATTCATGAGCGTTTCGCGAACGCGCGCGACAAATGTCTCCGCATTGAACGGCACTTCGGGCAAAAGCACGATATGCGGCGCGTCTTCGGGCGAGCCTTTGCGCTTAGCGAGTGTCGATCCCGCGGCAATCCATCCGGCGCCGCGTCCCATGACTTCGACGATCGTGACGAGGTCGTTGCGCCCGAGCGAAGCGCTGTCGAAAGCGAGCTCGCGAACGGTTGTCGCGATGTATTTAATCGTGCTCCCGTAGCCGGGGCAATGGTCGGTAACGGGCAAATCGTTGTCGATTGTTTTCGGCACGCCGACCACGCGAATTTCGTAGCCCTGCGCGGCGCAGTAGTCCGCGATTTTTTTTGAAGAATCCTGCGAGTCGTTCCCGCCGATGTAGTGAAAATAACGAATATCGTGCGCCTTGAAAACTTCGAGAATCCGCGCAAAATCCGCCTCGTCGCGAAGCTTGTAGCGACAACTGCCGAGCGCGGCGCCCGGAGTCGTGTTCAGCATGCGCACCGTTTGTTGCGATTCTGCGGCGAGGTCGATGAGGTTTTCGTTGAGAATTCCCTCGACGCCGTTGATTGCGCCGTAAATTTCCTCGATTTCGTCTTCAAACTGAAGTGCCTCGGAGATGACGCCGGCAAGGCTGGCATTGATAACGGGCGTGGGACCGCCGCTCTGTGCGACGAGCAAATTTCCTTTGAGATTTTTTGTAGATTCCATAGATGTAAATATTCGCAAAATTTTAGACTTGAAATAAACAACGTTCCCGCCCTAAGGCGCAAACCAAAAATGCCGTTCCCGCGCGGGAACGCATCAGAATTTTTTCCGCAAATGCGCCGGCGGAATGTTCATGAGCGCGCGATATTTCGCAATCGTGCGCCGCGCAACGCGAATCCCGCGCGAGGCGAGTTCCGCCACGAGTTTTTCATCGCTGAAAGGTTTTTGCGGAGGTTCCGAATCGAGCACGCTTCGCAAAACTTCGCGCACGCCGGCGTTTGCGAGCGCGTTCCCGTCTTCCGTGGCAACGCCTGCGTTGAAAAACTTCCGCAACCCGAAAACGCCGTGCGGTGTATCCGCGTATTTGTCGGCAACGGCGCGGGAAACCGTCGTTTCATGCACGCCGATTTCCGTGGCGACTTCCGACATCGTAAGCGGACGCATTTTCGACGGACCGAACTCGAAAAATTCCCGTTGCGCGACAAGAATTTTTCGCGCGATTTTTTCGATTGTGCGCTGGCGTTGCGCGATCGCTTCAATAAGGAAGCGACCGGCGCGCATTTTTTCCGAAAAATACGCTTTGTCCTTTGCAGGAATTTTTCCCTGCGCAAACAACTCTTTATAGACGTTTGAAATGCGCAGGCGCGGAATGTAGGCGTTTTCCATTCGCACGTCCCATTCCTTTTTTTCGTGATTGAAAAAAAATGTCAAATCGGGAACGACCTCGCGATTTTCGTCGGCGGAAAAATCATCTGCGGGAACGCGTTTCAGCTTGGAAATTTCCGCAATCGCGGCGCGAACTTCCGCATCGGAAACGCCGAAACGATCCGCAATCGCGGGAAATTTTCTCGCGAGGAAAAGCGAATAATCCTTGTCCAAAATTTTATACGCGAGCGAATTTTCGCGCCCCGCGCGGCGCAATTGGATCAAAAATGCTTCCCGCAAATCACGCGCGCCCACGCCGGGCGGATCGAAATTGCGAAAAACTTCGAGCGCACGCTCCATGCGCTCCACGGGAACGCGCTGCGCCGCCGCGAGCTCCTCGACGGGAACGTCCAAAAATCCGCGTTCGTCGATGTTTTGCGCAATCGCGCGAAGAAGCTCGGCGGGAACGTCCGGCGCGTCCGAAAGCGCGATTTGCGTTTCCAAAAGTTGCGGGAGCGATTCCTGCTCGACAAGCGAATCAAATAAATGTGCGCGACGCTCGGAATCCGCCTGCGTCCACGTTTGTGTCGTTCCCGCAGGCAATGTCGACGGATCCGCCCAGTCATCTTTGTCCGGGAAATCGCCGGCTTCCGCATCGTCCGCATCGGCGGATTTCATCGGCAACGCATCGCTTCCGACATCGCCGTTGTCATCGTCGGACTCGGAGTCGCCGCGTTCGTCGCTTGCGGGCGGATTCGGAAGCGGTTCGCGTTCCCGCTCCGCGCCCGGAACTTCCTCCAACAACGGATTTTTTGCCAACTCCTCGGAAATTTCTCGACCGAGTTCAATCGAGGGCACTTGAAGAATTTTCAGAGCATGAAGCACCTGCGCCGACTGAATCTGCGTCGGCGCAACTTTCTGATACAGACTAAGATCCAAATCCGGCATAACGTTTTCCTCACAATATACGCGTTCCCGCCGAATTGTTCAACACGTGAAGCGCATTAAAAAAGTTGAGATGTTGAAAAGTTGAGCCGGCGCTTCGCGCCTGTTGATTCCCGCTTCGCGGGAGATTTGTTACTTCATTTTTGCCGGAGGCAAAAATCACACTTCACCAGTAGACCAGTCATCCAGTTAACCAGTTTTCCGTTTTCCGTTTTTCGACTCGGCAAAAACACCGAGGAAACACTGCACAAATCCCTATTTCAAGCGTTCCCGTTGTGCGGAAGAGTGTGCGGAAACGAAGAAGCCCTCGTTCCTTGTATTAGGAACGAGGGCTTCGTATAGACCGGCGACGACCTACTCTCGCACGGCAGCGGGGCCGCACTACCATCGGCGGTTGAGGGCTTAACGAGCGTGTTCGGGATGGGAACGTGTGTATCGCCTCACCTGTGATCACCGGAAGGGGACCTCGCGCTGTCGGTGTGAAAGGTGATCACATGTTTTTGCCGGATATGACAGCGGTCATAGGTTAAAGGTTTTATGCGTAGCGGACTTCGTTGATAACGAAGCTCATTGGTGCATTTGAAAGGAAATAGCAGATTTGCAAGCAATAAAACTATCGGATAATTAGTACCGCTAAGCTGAACGCATTACTGCGCTTACACATGCGGCCTATCGACCGGGTGGTCTACCCGGATCCTTAGAGAGAGCTTATCTTGGGAGGAGCTTGGCGCTTAGATGCTTTCAGCGCTTATCTCTTCCGCACTTAGCTACCCGGCGCTGCCGTTGACACGACAACCGGAACACCAGAGGTGCGTCATTCACGGTCCTCTCGTACTAATGAATGAACCCCTCAACTCTCCTACGCCCACAGCGGATAGAGGACCAAACTGTCTCACGACGTTTTGAACCCAGCTCGCGTACCACTTTAATCGGCGAACAGCCGAACCCTTGGGACCTTCTACAGCCCCAGGATGTGATGAGCCGACATCGAGGTGCCAAACTCCATCGTCGCTATGAACGCTTGGATGGAATCAGCCTGTTATCCCTAAGGTACCTTTTGTCCTTTAAGCGATGAGCATCCCACGATGCGTCACCGGATCACTTGGGCCTACTTTCGTATCTGCTCGACTTGTAGGTCTTGCAGTTAAGCCACCTTCTATCCATACACTCGACTGCCGATTGCCGACCGGCATGAGGTGACCTTCGCGATCCTCCGTTACTCTTTGGGAGGAGACCGCCCCAGTCAAACTAACCCCCTATCACTGTCCCGATTCCGGCTTACGGATGATCGGTTAGATGCCTAATGAGCAAATACCGGTATTTCACATTGCGACTCGCTCTTACCCTGAAGTAAGAGTTCAAAGTCTCCCGGCTATTCTACGAATTGAAAATCAAGCACCAATAACAGGTTATAGTAAAGGTCTATAGGGTCTTTCCGTCCTGCTGCGGGAACGCGGCATCTTCACCGCGACTACAATTTCACTGAGCATCTTCTCGAGACAATGTCCAACTCGTTACGTGATTCGTGCAGGTCAGAACTTACCTGACAAGGAATTTCGCTACCTTAGGACCGTTATAGTTACGGCCGACATTCACGGGGGCTTAGACCAGAAGCTCTCACCTCCAGCGTTCACCTTTCCGCATTGGTCACACGTCACTCCCTATACGTCGTCTTACGACTTAGCAGAGAGCTGTGTTTTTGCTAAACAGTCGGTTGGACCTCTTCACTGCGGCCTCTTGCGAGGCACCCCTTATACCGAAGATACAGGGCCAATTTGTCGAGTTCCTTAAGAAGATTTAACTCACGCGCCTTAGAATACTCATCTCGGATACCTGTGTCGGTTTGCGGTACGGGCTTATTTCGGAGGCTTTTCTCGGAAGTTGATCCCCGCGCGCGCCTTCGGCCGTAGCCTCAGGCTGCCAAGTCATTAAGGTCTGCGCAGCTCTCACCTTCGTCCTCTCCGATCGGGGCCGGAATATTAACCGGCTGTGCATCGACTACTCCTTACGGCCTCGCCTTAGCTCCCGCCTAACCCAGGGCAGACGAACTTTACCCTGGAAACCTTATCCTTACGGCGATACGGATTTTAACCGTATTTATCGTTACTCATGTCTGGATACTCACTTCTGAGCGCTCCACCAAGACTCGCCGTCTTGACTTCGCCGCACTCAGAACGCTCTTCTACCGATCCTTTCGGATCCCGCGACTTCGGCTCAATGCTTGAGTCCCGATCATCTTAGGCGCAATTTCACTCGATAGGTCAGCTGTTACGCACTGTTTAAA
>CAVEBA010000010.1:0-21161 GCA_963613695.1 Sphaerochaetaceae bacterium | reverse complement strand
GACAGGCGTTCTTTCGGCGGGAACGCCTCGATCGAACCCGCGAGGTAATCGTAGGCTTTTTTGTCGCCCGTAATCACGCGCGCGACGAGCGGCAGAACGAATTTTAAGTAAAATCGGTAAAACGGGCGAAACCACGGCGCCGGCTGTGTAAATTCCAGCATGAAAAGTTTTCCGCCGGGACGAAGCACGCGAAAAATTTCGCGCAACCCGCGCGCGCGATCTTCGAAATTGCGCACGCCGTAAGCGATTGTTACCGCGGGAACGGAAGCCTCGGCGAGCGGCAACGCCATGCAATCGCCGAAAGCAAATGCGATGTCCGATGCGCCCGGAATTTTCGCTGCGCGGGAACGCGCAACGGCGAGCATTTCCTCGCAAAAATCAAATCCGCGAACGCTTGCGCCGGGCAAACGCCGTTTCAGCTCGAAAGCGACATCGCCGCTTCCCGTGGCGAGATCGACGATTTCGCACGGCGCGAACGCTTTCACGCGAGCGACGAGCCGCCGCGTCCAACTGCGACTGAATCCGCCGCTCAAAAGCAGATTTGCCAAGTCGTAGCGCTCGGCAATTCCCGCGAACATTTTTCTGACCTTTACGCCTTCGGGCATCGGTTGTGTTTTTTTTCGTTAAAAAAATTCGAGCTTCGCCGCCCTCGCCTTATTCGCTTTTGTTCCCGCCGTTGCCGAAATTTTCGCGGCGCACGTTCCCGCCGGACGCCGGCGAAGCAACGGGCAAGCCCGCTTCGTCCGAACGGTTGCGACGAAACTGGTAGCGGTTGATGTCCTGCATGGAAAATCCCGACGATTCGCGCACGGTGCGCGCTCGCGCGTTCGGGAACACGCGCCCCGACGACGAATAACGATCGTTGATTCGCACTTCGATTGCGCCGTTTGCGTTGCGCACGAACATGCGTTCGCCCGCGAGCGTGGACGTCGCTTCGAAGCGCCCCGGATCCTCAACGTTCCCGCGCCCGAGTTCCGCGCCGCGCATCACATAATTTTCCGCGCCGCCGGAGAAACGCCGCATTCCGAACGCCGTATTGCCCTGCCATTCCCGCATCGAAAAAGATTCTTTCCACGACGCGTCCACTTCTTCGTTGAGCACTTTTTTGAAATTTTCGGGATCGACGCGATAACTTCCCGCCGGTTTTTCCTTGGAAAATTTTCGCAAAATCGAATGTTCGTCCACGGTGCCGTCGGCTTCCGCATCCGTTTTTTCCGCGCGGGAACGCGGCGCGGCGTTCGCGGGAACGTTTGCGGGAGCGCGCGTTTGCGTCGGCGACGCGGGAGTTGCGGGAACGCCGTCGGCGTCCGGCGCGGCGGCGGGAGAAGACGGAATTTCCTCCGGCGTCAGATTCAGCCCGGAATCGCCGTCGTCGCCGAGCAAGCTCGCGTCCAACGAAAAATCTCCGCCGAGCAAACCGTCGCCGAGCGAACCGCGCACGGTGCCGTCCTTGTTGTAATAAATTTGTTTTTCGCCGGAGACGGCGCTTTTAACGCGAACGAAATAGCCTTCGAGCTCGCTTGTCGGTTGCGTGATTTTGCGTTTTCCGGAGGATTGCTCGGCGAAAAGCGTTCCCGCCGCGCCCGCCGAAGCGAGCGCGAAAACGCAAAATTTTATCCAACCGCAAACCACGAAGCGATTTTACCCGTTATCAGCTATCAGTTATCAGCTATCCGTTATTTTGCTTCGAGCACGCCGATTTCGGCGGCGGAAACGTGATTTTTCTCGAGCGCGCGCGTTCCCGTGAAACGGAAATAGCGTGCGGATTCCGGCGGGAACTCGACTGTCTGTTCAATCGGGTTGGCGCGAAGATTGCCGAATTCGCCCTCGGCGACCTCCTTCCATTTTTTCCCGTCCGTGCTGATTTCGAATTTGTAGCGATTGGTCATGCCGGCGAAAACGCCGTCCTGACGCGGCAGATACGTGAACGCGCGCAGTTTGTGCGTTTCGCCCATATCGACGACGATCGACTGCGGCGGGCGCAATTCCTGTTTCATGTGCGTGTGCCAGAACGTTTCCGGCTTGCCGTCGATTGCGGCGGCGGCGTTCGTTCCCGCGGGAGCGCTCACGATTTTCCATTTTGCTTTTGAAATGCCTGCCGTCATCACCGGCAATTCCGTTTTTTTCAAATTGAGCCCGGCGGGAAGTTTGAAAAGCGAAAGCTCGGAAATGCACGGGCACGCGGCGGATTCCGTGATGCGCAAGCGCACGCGCTGCGTCGTTACCGGCTTGGGAAGCACGAGCATCGTCTGCACGCCGATGGTTTGCCCGACGAGCACTTCCTGCCATTTGCCGCCGATTTCGGCGTCGAGCGCCCACGCGTCCACGCGTTGTCCGAGACGAATTTCCTCGCGCACGCGCACGACGTCGAACGTTGCTTTTTGCGGGAGCGTAATGATTGCTTCGGCGGAAGTCGTTTTATCGCTCGTCGACCAAAACGTGTCGGGATTGCCGTCCGTAAGCGACTGCGGACCGAAATTTTTTCGCACGGTGCGCGACTTTGCGTCGCCGCCGAGCGCGAAGTCTTTTTTGTAAAGCGCGTCGCGAAGTTTTTTGAATTCGAGAAGTGCTTTTACGTCTTTCGGATCGAGGCGTCCGGTTTTGTCCGGCGCGAGATTGAGAATGAGATTTGCTCCGCGCCCGACGCTGTCGAACCAAACTTGCATGAGCTGTTCCGGGGATTTCGGATTTCCGCCCTGATGCCAAAACCAACCGCTGTGATTGATCGGCGTGTCGCCCTCGGCGGGAACCCAACGATCGCCGCCGCGAACGCCGTGCGCGGAAACGACAAAGCGGCAATTTTCCTTGCAGCTCGCGGGATGTTGCGCATTCGTTTTTTCGGGATTCGAGGAACCGACGGTGTGCCAATGCGGGTAGCCGACGTTCCCGCGCTCGGAGCCGCCCCAGCGCGCGTCGCCGTAATGCGAAGCGCCCCAGATGATGCAGTCGGGCTGCATTTTTCGAATATTTTTTACGATTTTCTCGAAATTGTAATATTTATCAGCGCCGCCGGGCGTGTTGCGGTGTTCCCGCGCGCCGCCGTAGTAGCCGTCGCCGCCGTTTGCGCCGTCGAACCAAATTTCAAAAATATCGCCGTAATTCGTGAGCAATTCTTCGATTTGCCCGTAGTAAGCCTTGATGTAGCCGTCGCGCCCGTATTCGGGGTGATTGCGATCCCACGGCGAAAGGTAAGTGCCGAACTTGATTCCGTATTTTTTGCAGGCGGCGGCGAATTCCTTGACGACATCGCCCTTGCCGTTTTTCCACGGCGATTTTTTGATGCTGTGCTCGGTTGTTTTCGTTTGCCACGAGCACCAACCGTCGTGGTGTTTTGCGGTGTAAATCATTCCCGCCATTCCGCCGTCCTTGAAAGTTTTGACGATTTCGTCGGCGTTAAAATTCGTCGGATTGAAAAGCGATTCGCTTTCGTCGCCGTAGCCCCATTCGCGTCCGGTGAAAGTGTTGAGCCCGAAGTGCGTGAACGCGTAAAATTCCATGCGTTGCCACTGCACCTGCGGCTCGGTCGGCGTGGCGCCGTAGGGTTTCGGTGCGCCGGGAGCGAACGCGGGCAAGGACTTGCGCGCGTTTTTGTCGGCGGGAGCGGCGAAAATTTCGGAAGTCGCGCCGATCGCGGAAACGGCAAGCGTCGCGAGCGCGGCGGAGCGGAGGATTTTTTTCAACGTGATAAACATGGGACGCTTATTTTCGCCGCCGCCGCGTTCCCGCGCGACAAAAAAAATACGTTCCCGCGAATTTCCGCCGACGAAAAAAATCCGTTATTTTTTCCGGCGCAACACGAGCGCGAGCAACTCGTCGCATTCCGGATAGCGCAAAATTTTCAGCAACGCGAAATACACGGCGACCGCCGCGGGAACGACGATGCAGAGCGCGGCGACAATCGTCAGATTTTCTCCGAGAGCGTTCCTGCCGAAAATTTCTTCATACACGAAAGACCACGCGGCGAGCGTGAACGCCGCCATCGCCAACGACGCCGCAAGCGTTTTGAAAAACGCGCCGCGCACGCGTTCCTCGCCGAAAGCGCGTTCCCGCCGCAACAGCACAACGTAGAGCACCAAACACTGCACCGCCGCCGAAATCAGATTCGCGCACGCCAGCCCGACCGCGCCGAACAGCCAACCGAGCACCGGCGCGAGCACGCAGTTCAGCGCGAACGCAAGCCCGGCGGTGCGCGTTTGCGTTTTCGTGTCTTTGAGAGAATTGAGAGCGCGCCCGACGAGCCCGCTCACCGCATAAAACGGCACCGCGAGCGCAAAAACGCACAGCACGGGAACGGTCGCGAGCGTGTCGTCCGCCGTGAAATTTCCGTGTTCGAAAAAGATTTTTATCAGCGGGAACGCGAGTGCGATTATGCCCGCCGTCGCGGGAACGTTTATCGCGTAAATGAGCCGCATTCCGTAGGCGAAAGTTGCGCCGAGTTCCCGCGAGTCGCGTTCCGCCGCGTATTTCGCGAGCAGCGGGAAAACGACCGTCGTTACCGTAACCGTGAAAATGCCGACGGGAATTTCGACCACGCGGTTTGCGTAGTAATAAACGGACAGCGCCCGCTCATCGAGCGAGAACGCCAGAAATCGCGTGAAGAAAATGTTGATTTGATTGATTCCCGCGCCGACGACGGCGGGCAAAAACATCGCTTTCAAATCCGCCCACGCTTCCGTCCGTTCCCGATTTACGAAAAATCGCCAACCCTCGCGCCGCAACGCCAACGCGGGAACGGCGAGTTGTAGCGCGCCGCCGAGCAACGCTCCCGCGCACAGCCAAAACACGCGCTCTTCCTGCGTTTCTCCGAAAATCCAGCCCAACACGCCGAGCGAAAAAATCATCGACAGATTGAGCCAAACCGCGCTGAGCGCCGTTACCGTGAATTTGCCGAGCATGTTCAAACCGGCAGTGAATACCGCCGCGATGCAAATCATCGGCATATACGGCATGCAAAGCGCAGTCAGTTTTGCCGCGAGACGGTGGCGGGAAACATCGCCGTCCGCTCCCGCAAAATTTGCGCCCGCCGCGAGCCACGATTCCGGCAAAAATGCGAGCGCGAGCGCTCCCGCGCAAAACACCGCCGTTACCGCGAGCATCCACGGTGCCATGCGCGAAATCACGAGATTGAAAAACGCAAACGCGCGCGCGTTCCCGCCGAGCTTGCGTTCCTGCGTCATCACGGGCATCAGCGCGGAAGTCAGCGCGCCCTCGCCCAGCAATCGACGAAAAAGATTCGGGATTTGAAACGCGATGATGAACGCGGCGGCGAATCCGCCCGTGCCGAAAAATCCCGCGATGAGCTGGTCGCGCACAAGTCCGAGCAAACGCGAACCCGACGTTCCCGCCGCCGTGATCAGCATGGAAAGATACGCTGCGCCGTGCCCTTTTTTCATCGCTTGGCTCCGGAAGCCGGCGTTCCCGCGCGCGCGTAGGCGTCGATGCCGTCGGCGATTCCTGCTGCGATGCGTTCCCGCCCGTTTTTCGTCGCGATCAGCGCCGTGTCCGCCGCGTTGGTGAGGAAGCCGCATTCGATGAGCGTTCCCGGGCATTTCAGCGTTCGCAACACGGCGAAATTCGCGTATTTCACGCCGCGATCCTCGGCGTCCGTTTTCGTTGCGACGGCGGAGTGAATTTTATACGCGAGCAAAGTGTTCAGCGCGTCGCGGGCGTTGCCTTCGTCCGCCTGTTTTTTCGGCGAGCCGGAATCGTCGGCGGTCGAAGCCTCGCCCACGGGCGTAAGCGCGAATGTCTCGATCCCGCGCGCGGAAGCGGACGCGGCGGAATTCAGATGCACGCTCACGAAAAGATCCGCTTTCCAATTGTTGGCGCGCGCCGGGCGATTTACCAGCTCGATAAACGAATCATTTTCGCGAGTGAGAAACACCGTGTAGCCGCGTTTCCGCAAAATTCGCGCCGCGCGTTGCGCGATGTCCAACGCGTAAATTTTTTCTTTCATTCCGCGTTTGTTGATTTTCCCGGGATCTTTTCCGCCGTGCCCGGGATCGAGCACGATGCGGCGCGGGACGTCCGTCTTCGGCGGCGCGAGAATCGGCGCCACGTGTTTTTCCCAATCGCGTTTTTTAATAAAATATTTTCCGTGATCGAAACTCGGCGCGCTCCCGAGATAAATGCGCGTGCCGTTCACGAGCACGTAGCGTTTTCGGTCCTGCACCTCGACGCGCGTCGCGCCCTTGCGCCACGTTCCCGTGCCGCGTTCCCGCGATTCGTTTTTCCCGAAACCCAACTCGCGAATTTCCGTTTCGAAGTTCACGACTTGCGCCAACGCCGCGGGAACGCCGGAAAAAACTCCGACGACGCACGCGAACAGCACTGCCGCAAGGAAACGCATAATTTTCGCCGCAGTATGCCCGTTTCCCGCGTCCGGAGCAAAAACAAAACTGCCGAACGCCGCCGCGCGCGCGGGAACGTTCCCGCGACGAAAATCGAAAGAATTCTTTACTTACCCGCGGGAACGGGCGTAGATTTTCCCGCACTATGAAACTTCGCAGTTCACTCAGCACGGAAGGCCGCCGCATGGCGGGAGCACGCGCACTCTGGCGCGCCAACGGAATGAAAGAAGAACAGTTCGGCAAGCCGATTATCGGCATCGTCAATTCGTTCACACAACTCGTTCCCGGGCACACGCATCTTCACGAAATCGGGCAAAAAATGAAAGCGCTCATCGAAGCGCAAGGTTGTTTTGCCGCCGAATTCAACACCATCGCAATCGACGACGGGATCGCGATGGGACACAACGGCATGCTCTATTCGCTCCCGTCGCGCGACCTCATCGCCGACTCCGTTGAATACATGTGCGAAGCGCATCGCGTGGACGCGATCGTGTGCATTTCCAACTGCGACAAAATCACGCCCGGCATGCTGATGGCGGCGATGCGCCTGAACATTCCCGCGATTTTCGTTTCCGGCGGACCGATGGAAGCCGGCGAATTTGACGGCGAAAAATACGACCTCGTCGACGTCATGGTCAAAGGCGCGGACACGTCGTATTCCGACGAAAAACTCGCCGAGCTCGAACGCCTCGCGTGCCCGACTTGCGGTTCGTGCTCGGGCATGTTCACGGCGAATTCGATGAACTGCCTCAACGAAGTGCTCGGGCTCGCGCTCCCGGGCAACGGCACGTTGCTCGCCACGCACGCGTTGCGCATGAAACTTTTTGAAAAAGCGGCGAAACGCATCGTCGAAATGGCTTACGCCTACTACGAACGCGGGGACGCGACCGTGCTCCCGCGGCAAATCGCCACGCGCGCGGCATTCCTCAACGCAATGACGCTCGACATCGCGATGGGCGGCTCCACCAACACCGTGCTTCACCTGCTCGCAATCGCGCAGGAAGCCGGCGTTGATTTCACGATGAAAGACATCGATTTCCTTTCGCGTCGCGTTCCCGTGCTCTGCAAAGTCGCGCCGAACACGAAAAAATATCACATCGAAGACGTGAGCCGCGCGGGCGGAATTCTTTCCATCATCGGACGTCTCGCCGCCGAAGGACTGATCGACGGGAACACGATTCGCGCCGACGGGCTGACGCTCGCGGAAGCGATTGCGCAAAACGATATCGATTCGCCCGCCGTTACCGCCGAAGCGCTCGAACGTGCCCACGCCGCTCCCGCGGGAACGCGCAGCGTGTGTCTCGCTTCGCAAAATTCGCGCTATGAAACTTTGGATACGGATCGCGCCGAGGGTTGCATTCGCGATGTCGCTCACGCCTACGTGCGCGACGGCGGACTCGCCGTGCTTTTCGGGAACATCGCGATCGACGGTTGCATTATCAAAACCGCCGGCGTTTCCGAAAAAGTTTTCAAATTCAAAGGCACGGCAAAAGTCTTTGAATCGCAGGAAGATGCCTGCGAAGGCATTCTCGGCGGCATGGTCTCGCCGGGCGATGTCGTCGTCATCACGCACGAAGGTCCGCGCGGCGGTCCCGGAATGCAGGAAATGCTTTACCCGACGTCCTACATCAAATCGAAGCACCTCGGCGAGCTTTGCGCGCTGATTACCGACGGACGTTTCTCCGGCGGAACAAGCGGACTGTCGATCGGACACATTTCGCCCGAAGCCGCCGCCGGCGGAAATATCGGGCTCGTGCGCGACGGCGATATCATCGCAATCGACATTCCCGCGCGCACGATGTCGCTCGAAGTTTCCGACGAAGAACTCGCCGCCCGCCGCAAGGAAGAAGAAGCGCGCGGGAACGCCGCGTTCACGCCGAAAAAACGTTCCCGCACGGTCTCCAAAGCGCTCCGCGCTTACGCGAGCATGGTCGCTTCCGCAGACAAAGGCGGCGTCCGCGTCGTGGACTGAACGGGAACGGTTTTTCACGAAGAAAAAAATGCTTCTGAAAAATTTCGCTGTTTTCTGCGGCGCAATGCTCGTCGCGGGAGTGTGCGTTGCGCGCGCGGATTTTCTCTGCGAGGGAAAACTCGTCGGGTTCGAAGACGGATGCAAAATCAGCCTCGTTCCCGAAGCGACGCATCGTGATGAAAAACCGACGGCGCAAACCGTGCTGAAAGACGGCGCGTTTTCGTTGCGCGGGAACGCGGACGAACCGCGGCTGTTTCGCTTGATCGCGAAAGACGCGCACGGCGGCATCGCAAGCGCCGTTTTCATGATCGGGAACGACCATGTCACGCTGACCGCCGACAAAGGGAAATTGCTCGCCAAAAATTACGCGGCGCTGGAAAATCTTTCCGTTTCCGGTTCGGAGTCCGACAAAATTTTCCGTGAAAAAATGCGTTTCCGCGACGAGCTCGACAAAAAATATGATGCGATACAGGAACGGTTTCGCGAATATTTTTCGGAGCTCTCCGCCGCGTATCGGGATCGCGACAACGCGCGCATCCACGAGCTCAAAAACTCCGAAACGGCGCGCGAACTGAGCGCCGCGGAAAATTCGTTTTTCGAAACGGTTCAGGCGGAAATGGACAAAAACTTTCGCGCGAACGCGGATTCCTTTTGGGGACCGCTTCTCGTGCTGGCAAACGTCAGTTATTTTCGCCCCGGCGATCCGTATTACACTTCGCTTTACGAAAATTTTTCCGATGCCGCGAAAAACAGTTTTTACGGGCGCGCGCTGAAAGAACAGATTTTTGAACCCGAAGAAAAAATCACGATCCCGCCGAATTTTTCGTTGCCGGATCGCGATGGCGTCGCGCGGGAACTCGCCGAGCTGACGCGCGGGAAAAAATGCGTGTTGCTCGATTTTTGGGCGTCGTGGTGCGCGCCGTGCCGAAAAGCCGTTCCCGCGTTGAAAAAAATTTATGCGGATCTCGAGCCGCGCGGACTGGAAATCGTCAGCATCTCAATCGACCAAAAACAGAAAGATTGGATCAAGGCGCTCGACGCGGAAAAACTTCCGTGGAAAAACCTGCACGACGACAAAGGCGTTTCCGGAACGCTGTTCCGAGTGCGCGCCGTTCCCGCGTTTTTCCTGCTTAACGCCAACGGCGAAATCGTCGAAAAAAATCTGAACGTTTCGGATTTGCGCGAAAAAATCGAAACGCTGCTCGCCGAGTAAATTCCTCGCCGCGAGCGGCGGGAACGCCGATTACGAAATCTCCGGCGCGGCGAGTCCGTTCACGACATCGGCGGTAATGACGATGCGTTTCGCGTTCCCGCGATTCGGCAGCTCATACATCGTATCGAGCATGAATTTTTCCAAAATCGAGCGCAGACCGCGCGCACCCGTGCCGAGCGCGATTGCCTTTTCCGCAACGGCGGTAACGGCGGCGTCCTCAAACACGAGCTCGACGCCCTCCATCGCGAAAAGTTTGCGAAACTGCTTCACGAGCGCGTTTTTCGGCTGCGTGAGAATGTGCTCGAGGTCTTCCCGCGTGAGTTGCGAAAGCGCGGAAACGACGGGAAGTCGCCCGATAAATTCGGGAATCATGCCGAATTCGAAAAGATCTTCCGGCTGAAGCTCCGCCATGATTTGCTCGGCGGAAAGCGTCGTTCCCGTCTTTTCGGAAACGTCGAATCCGAGAAATTTGTTGCCGATGCGCGAACCGATAATTTTGTCGAGCCCGACGAAAGCGCCGCCGCAAATGAAGAGAATGTTCGACGTATCGATTTGCACGTATTTTTGGTCGGGATGCTTGCGCCCGCCGTTCGGCGGCACATTGCTGAGCGTTCCCTCGATAATTTTGAGCAACGCCTGTTGCACGCCCTCGCCGGAAACATCGCGCGTGAGCGAAGAAGAATCGCCCTTGCGCCCGATTTTGTCGATTTCGTCGATATAAACGATTCCGGTCTCGGCGCGCTTCACATCGCCGTCCGCCGCCTGAAGCAAGCGCACGAGAATATTTTCGACATCGTCGCCGACGTAGCCCGCCTGCGTGAGCGTGGTTGCATCGGCGATGGCAAAAGGCACGTCGAGCACGCGCGCGAGCGTCTTCGCCAGCAACGTCTTCCCGCAACCCGTAGGACCGATGACGAGAATGTTGCTTTTTTCGACTTCGACATCGCGCAAATCGGCGGGCGTTCCCGCGGGAACGTTTTCGCCGGTAGCGTTCCCGAAAAGTTTGTCGTTGAGCCGCTTGTAATGATTGTAAACGGCGACGGAGAGCACTTTTTTCGCCTGCGACTGCCCGACGACGTAATCGTCGAGCACGGCGCGAATTTCGGCGGGTTTCTTGAGCGCAATAGGTTTGAGCGCCGGCGGCTCGGGCTTCTGTTCGGTGTGCATTTCCGCCGCGACGGAAGCGACCTTGGCGGGCGACATCGGCGTGGCGGCGGCATTTTTGCGCCCCGCCTGATCTTTGGTCATCTGAACGCAGATTTCCGCGCACTCGTCGCAAATGTTCACGCCGTCGGGCCCCATAACGAGAATTCCGACTTCGCTGCGGGAACGCCCGCAAAACGCGCATTTGGGTTCGTCTTTTGGCATTATTTTGAAAGATTAAAGCTTAACGCTTAAAGATTAAAGAAGCGGAGAACGGATAGAAGAATTAAGAATCATTAAGCATTAAGCTGTAATCCTTAAGCTTTCCCCTCATTTCGGTTCGATGACCTTATCGACGATTCCGTATTCGAGGGCTTCCCGTGCGGTCATGTAGTGGTCGCGATCGGAGTCTTTGGCGATTTGTTCGACGGTTTTTCCCGTGTGTTTGGCGAGCACGCCGTTGAGCGCCTCGCGCCAGCGCAAAATTTCCTTTGCGGCGATGGAAATGTCCGCCGCCTGCCCGCCCGCGCCGCCGCTGGGCTGGTGAATCATGATGCTCGAATTCGGGAGCGCGTAGCGTTTGCCTTTCGTGCCGCCCGCGAGCAACACCGTGCCCATCGAAGCCGCCATGCCCACGCAATACGTGACGACATCGCATTTCAAAAACTGCATCGTGTCGTAAATCGCCATTCCCGCGGTAACGCTCCCGCCCGGCGAATTGATGTAGACGTGGATATCCTTTTTCGGATCTTCCATCTGCAGAAAAAGCATCTGCGCGACAACGGCGTTTGCGACCTCGTCGTAAATCGGCGAGCCGAGGAAGATAATGCGGTCTTTGAGCAGACGGCTGTAAATGTCCCACGACCTTTCGCCGCGGGCATCGCGTTCGACGACGCTGGGAATGATGTAGCTCATGATTCGGGAAAAGTGAAAATTGACGATAGTGCAATTCCCGTGCCGCGACAAATTGAAATTCGACGGCGCGGGAACACGAAAAAACGTTTCGCCTTATTCGCTTTCTTCAAAACGAACGGCGACCGAGTGCCCGTGCACTTCGAGTTGTTCCATTTTTGAAAATGCTTCGACAACGGGCGCCGCCTTGCGCAACGATTCTTCGTCGTAGCGCACAAGGCTCGTGCGGCGCATGAAATCCGACACCTGCAAGCCGCTGAAAAACCGTCCCGTGCGCGAAGTGGGAAGCGTGTGCGACGGTCCCGCGACAAAATCGCCGAGTGCCGCCGGCGTGTAATGCCCGAGCAGCATCGCTCCCGCGGTCGTGATTTCCTGCGAAAGCGTTTTCATCGTTTTCGGGCGCGTCTGCAATTCAAGATGTTCCGGCGCGATGAAGTTGGCGACTTTGACGGCGGCGGGAACGGAATCGGCGAGCACGGTGCAGAATCCCGATTCCAAAATTTCGCGAAGACGCTCGCCCTTGCGATAGCGCAACAACAACGCGTTGATCGCGATCTGCGTCGATTTGAGAACGCGTTTGTCGAGCGCGACGAGATAAACTTTTTCTTTCCCGCTCCCGTGTTCCGCCTGCGTGATAATGTCCGCGGCGACCCATTCCGGATTGGCGGAAGTGTCTGCGATGACCATGACTTCGCTCGGTCCGGGAAGCAAATCGATACCGACTTTTCCGAAAAGTTGGCGTTTCGCCTCGATGACAAACGCGTTCCCGGGACCCGCGATTTTATCCACGGGAACGATCGTTTGCGTGCCGTAAGCCATCGCCGCGATCGCCTGAACGCCGCCGATTGAATAAATTTCGGAAACGCCGCAAAGTTTTGCCGCCGCGAGAATTTCCGGCGCGATGCCCGCCGTGCCGTGCGGTGGCGTGCAAATCACGAGCTCGGGAACGCCAGCGAGCTTCGCGGGAATCGCCGTCATCAGCACCGTAGAACTCAACGGCACCTGCCCGCCGGGAATGTAAAGCCCGACGCGGCGAATCGGATAAAACATTTCGCCGACGATTGCGCCCTGCGGATTTTTCTTTTTCCAATTTTTGCGCAACGTCTGCGCGTGAAATGCGCGAATGGATTCCGCCGCCGCTTTCATCGCGTCAAGTTTGTCCTGCGGGAGCGAGTCAAACGCTTCGTCGATCGTTTTTTGCGGCACGCGCAGTTGTTTTTGCAAAAGTTTCGCGTGGTCGAATCTTGCCGTGTAGTAAATCACGGCATCATCGCCGCGCTTTGCGACATCGGCGATAACGTCGGAGACGGTCGAGGAAATTTCGTCGGATTGCGCAACGGGTTTGGCGAACTCCGCCAGTTTTTCGAAGCAGTCCGATTCGGTAGTAGATACGTGCAACATGGGAAAAAATGGAAAACGGAAAATGGAAAATTGAAAGTGAGAAAATTGCGGAGCGGGAACGATAGGCGCTTATGCGCGGGAACGCAAAGTTTTTTCCGAAAACGCGCTACAAGCCGCCGATGAATCCGCTAAGCTCCAAAAACGCATCTGCGACGAAATTCACTATCGGTGAAAAAATCTGCGAAAACACGGGATCGCTCGGCGGCACGTTGATTGCGAGCAGAAAAATCCACCACGCATGGCTCGCGATTTTGGAAAACGTTTCCTCGCTCATTCCGACCGCGTGTCGCAACAAATGCGAACCGTCCAGCGGCGGGATCGGAATCAGATTGAAAACCGCCAGACAGCTGTTGAGCACGATGAGCATGATGAAAAACAGGTAGACCGTTTCCGGCGTTCCCGCCGGCTGTGCGAGCAAAAGCCCGCCAAGCGCGAGCGACGAAAGCAACGCGAGCAGCAGATTCATTCCCGGTCCCGCGAGCGTGATCAGAATTTCGTCCGTGCGCCGAGTTTTCGGATTCGGCAGGGAAATTCGCACGGGTTTTCCCCAACCGATCAGCGCAAACGGCATCTCGCCGCCCAACGCGGGAAGAAACACCATCAGCGCGGGAATCACCAAGGTGCCGAGCGGATCGATGTGCGCAAGCGGATTCAGCGTAACGCGTCCCTCCGCCCGCGGGAGCGGATCGCCGCGCTTGTCCGCCGCCCACGCGTGCCCGAATTCGTGCAGCGCGACGCAAAGCACGAGCGCGATAAATTGAAGCCCCGCCCAACGCAAGGATGCAAAAATTTCCGGATTCATTTTTTCCCCTCTTCAATAATTTTCAAAACCGTTTCGCGGGAACGTTCCAGCGCGGGAACGCGTTCCGCCTTGTTCAAAATTTTTTCCGCTTCGGCGAAATGCCCGAGCTCGGCGTTCGCGCGCGCACGGTGAATCGCAATCGCCGCCCGAAGCGCCGATTTTTTTTCTGCGGCGGGAACGCGTTCGTCGAGCAAACGCGCGGCGACATTCCATGCCGCGAGCGCGGCGTTCCAATCCGGCGATTCGACATCGTAAAAAGATTCCGCGTAGCGCACGCGCACGTCGAGATCGCGCGGAGCAAGCGCACACGCGGCGCGAAATTCGTCCTGCGCGGCGGCGTCGAGCTCGGCGCGGGAACGAAAAAATTTTTCCGCAAGAAGCGCATCGCGCGAATCCGTGAGAAATTCCCCGAACGCCAAATGATACTCGATATTTTCCGGCGCGGCGCGCACGGCGAACGCGTAGTGCGGGAACGCCTTTTCCGGCTCGCCGCGTTCCGCAAAAATTTCGCCCGACAAAAAGCGCACGGGCGCGAATTCCGGCTCGAGCGCCGCCGCACGAGACAGCAATTTTTCGGCGCGGGCAAGCTCGCCGCCGTCGCGAAAAAATTCCGCGTAAAAATACAGCACGGGAACGGCGTTCGGGAAACGGCTTTCGAGCAAATCGAAACGCTCGGCGATGTCCGCCGCGCGGCGGGAACGCTCGTTTTCCGAAAGCGTTTCCGACTCCGCGAAAAACGCATCGCGCCGAGAAATCACTTCGCGCAAACCGTCGAGCAGCGCCGTGCGTTCCCGCGAAGCGACAAGCGCCGCCGCAGACGAACTTTTCTCCGAAGCGGAAAAATCGTCCGCGAAAGCGGCGGGAACGAACGCGAGCCCGCCGAAAAAAATCGGAAAAACGAAACGGAAATTTTTCATCGGACGCGGATATCGCCGAAAGCACGGCGGGATCTTCGCGCCGCGACCACTCGGGATGCAACCAAATCGGCGCCGCTTCGGGAACGCGTTCCCGCGAAATTTTTTCCGCCCAAAATGCGATGTCCGCAGGGCGCGAAATGATGAGTTTCAGCTCCGATGCGCGCGCCCAATTTTCCGAAAGCGGCGCGCGTTTTTCTTTCGGGCTGACCGTTATCCAATCGACGTTCCCGCGAATCCGAAACGCGCCGCTCGTTTCAAGATGAACGCGCAAGCCGCGCGCGTGAAGCGCATCGCAAAGCGGCGCGAGATCGTGAATCGCCGGCTCGCCGCCCGTTATGACCACGAAATCCGGATGCGCCGCAAGCGCTTCGTCCGCGAGCGTTCCCGCAGAAATTTTCTGCGCGGGAACGGCATCGTCCGCGCCCCACGTTCCCGCAGAATCACACCATTCGCAACGAATCGGGCAACCGAAAAGCCGAATAAAAAACGCCGCGCGCCCGGCGTGTGCGCCCTCGCCTTGCCAACTTCCGAATTTTTCGAATACGGGATACGCGAAATCTTCGGACACCTCGGCGCGGACTTGCGGGAGCTCACTCATTTTTCGAAATACGCAAAATTTTTTCCGTCTTCGCCGACTTTTACGGATTTCAGCCACGCGCGATTCGCGGATTCCTTGCGCACGAGCGCGTCGAACACGTCGAAAAGATGCATCGCCAAGCCTTCCGCCGAACAATTTTCAAGGATGTAAGGCTTGAAAAGATGCGGGAACGCCGCGAGCATTTTCAGTCCCTCCGTGTCGGATTTCGCAAACATGAACGCGTGGTCGAGATGCTCGGAAATCCACTGATTTATGAATTTGATGCCGCCGAAATCAATGACGAATCCGAGATGATCCAGCTCCTCGCAGGCAAAAGTAAGCGTCAGCGACCAGTTGTGCCCGTGAAGAAAAGAGCAATGCCCCGGATGCCGATGCTGAACGTGTCCGATGGGAATATCCGTGTAGATTTTCTCGCAGGTATGCATGTCGGGAAAGTATGCCCGCCGCGCCGAAACTTGCAAAGAAGAATTCGCGTCGCGGGAACGCCGAAAAATTTTCCCCGCACCGAAAAAAAAACTCCCCGATGCAAAATCGGAGAGCTTTTTTTCTGCCGTGTAAAACCGAGTGAATTATTCGCCGTAGCGAGCGCGAACTTCGCGTTCGAGCTCGCGACAGGCTTCTTGGAATTCCTTTTCGGAAATCTGACCGTTCTGGCGCTGCGACATGAGCTCGCGAATATCATTCTGAATGCTCTTGAGCGTGCGCGTCGGATCCAACGCGGGAGCCGCCGGTTTTTCCGGAGCAGGCGCGGGCGCAGGTTCGGGAACGACCGCAGGTTCTTCGGCAGGTTCCGGCGAGGGCTCGGGCGCGGGTTCCGGAGCGGGCTCTTCGCGCTGTTCGTCGGCGGGAACGGGAGCGGGAGCGGGTTCCGGCGTAGGCGCAGGCGCAGGAGCGGGTTCCGGGACAGGCTCCGGCGCGGGAGCGGGTGCGGGTTCCGGCGCAGGTTCCAGCGGTTCAAGATCTTCTTCGTCTTCTTTGAAAAGTCCGTTCACGTCTTCAGGCGGAAGCTCAGCGCCGGCAACAACCACGGGAACGGGAACAGGCACCGGGTCCGCAACCGACGTTGCCGGAGCGACCTCGGCGGGCGCAGCACTCGTGCTACCGACCGCGGGTTCTTCAGCCGCGGCGACCGTTGCCGCAGGTTCGGGCGCGGGTTCCGGCGCGGCAACGACAACGGGTGCCGGTTCCGGAGCGGGAGCGGCTTTCGGCTCGCCGGCGGGTGCGGGCAAGAGCGAAGGCACGGGATACTCGGAAAGATAGGTGCAAAGCCCGTCCGCATCTTCCCACGATTCAATCATTGATTCCTCGGAAATGTATCCGGGGCGGGAATACACGACGGTGTGCACGGCGGGTTCCGAAGTGCGCGGAACTTCAATCGAAATCGGCACGGTGCCGAGGTCTTGCCCGTCGAAGCTGACGAGGACTTCGCTCAGCTCTCCGTCGTCGGGAACAAAGCTGATAGTCTGCGTAGAGGCGGTGCAACCGACGAGAGCGGCGCAAAGCGCGGCGAGTGTGAGGCTGGGGAACGATTTCATTTTGAGTAGGATAAAATTTGGGTTTGGGTTGAGCCTTACGATAAGCTCTTTTTCGTTTTTCTCAACCTAAATTTTCAAGCAACGAGCGAATTTTTCCGAAAATCCGACCGTCCGCGGGGTTTTTCGCGTGCGGAATCGCTCCGCGCGTTCCCGCGGGAACGGCGTCAGTTTCCTTTTTCGTAAGTTCCGAGGCGCGGAGCTTTGAGCAGGCGGTTTTCGTTGTATGCCTTATAAAGATTCTCGTGCAGGGAACGATATTCGTCCTCGGTGATTTCTCCGCGTTGAAGCAAGCGGCGCAGCGCCTTTTCCTGCAAACGGAAATCCGTAAAATCCGTCGGCTTCTCGCGCTTGGAAAATTCCGCGGCGGCGGGCGACATGTTTTCCGGCGACTTCTGCTCCGGCGCGACGTTGCCGTTCGCATCGGCGGATCCTCCGCGCGCGAGGCGTTCCCGCTCAGCAAGTGCTTCGGGCGAAATTTTCACCAACTTGACGTCCACGCTCTCCGAAATCGTCGGCAAACCGTCCTTGCCCTCAAACGATTCGAGACGGTAGTCCGCATCGAAATAGCCGGGCTTGGAGAATTTCACCTCGTAGGAACCGGCGCGGGCAAGGCGCTCGGTGCGCGGCGTAAGCCCGCAGTTTTTCCCGTTGATGAACAGCGTCGCGCGCTCCGGCTCGGAAACGAAGTCCACGGTCGTCCACGCACGATCATTGTAGGAACGGCAGCCGACAAGGAAAAAGAGCCCGCAGAACGCGAGCACGAAAAGTTTTGAAAGGGATTTTGCCATATCGTTTATTTTTCTGAAATTTACGGATTGACAGTGAAGCGCAGAGATGAGAGAGTTTCAAATCAATTTTTCGGCGAGTCAGTCCGGCACTCGGCCAGCATAGCACAGTTGGTAGTGCAGCCGCCTTGTAAGCGGCAGGTCGTCAGTTCGAGTCTGACTGCTGGCTCCAGTTCTTTTCATTTGCCCGATAGTGTAACGGTCAGCACTAATGACTCTGACTCATTCAGTCCAGGTTCGAATCCTGGTCGGGCAACCACTTTTTAAGCGTCGGCGGGCGTTCCCGTGCGGCGCTTATTTTTTTGAAAAATGCAAAGCCGCGGGAACGTTTTCCGTTTGGACTTTTTACAAAAAAATCTTTTTACTGACGCGCTTATGATTCAGCTGAACGAAAATTATCTGAAGCTGCCCGGCAGCTACCTTTTCTCCGACATCGCGAAAAAAGTCGAAGCGTTGAAAGCGGCGCGCCCCGATGCGAAAATCATTCGCCTCGGGATCGGCGACGTCACGCGACCGCTCCCGAAAGCCTGCATCGAAGCGCTTCACAAGGCGACGGACGAAATGGGCACGGCGGCGGGTTTTCGCGGCTACGGTCCGGAACAAGGCTATGCGTTTCTGCGCGAAGCAATCGTCGAACACGATTTTCGCGCGCGCGGGCTTGACATTTCTGCGGACGAAATTTTCGTTTCCGACGGCGCGAAAAGCGACACGGGCAACATCGGCGACATTCTCGGCACAAGCAACAAAATCGCCGTTACCGATCCGGTTTATCCCGTGTATGTGGACACCAACGTCATGGCGGGACGCGCGGGAACGCTCGGCGCGGACGGACGCTGGGACAATCTCATCTACCTGCCCTGCGTCGAAGAAAACAATTTCGTTCCCGAAATTCCGAAAGAACGCGCGGACGTGATTTACCTTTGCTACCCGAACAATCCGACGGGAACGACGCTTACGCGCGACCAACTCCGCGTCTGGGTGGGCTACGCGCTGAAAAACAATGCGCTGATTCTTTTCGACGCCGCTTACGAAGCGTTCATCACGGAAAACGATGTTCCGCACAGCATTTACGAAATCCCCGGTGCGCGGGAATGCGCGATTGAATTCCGCAGTTTTTCAAAAACGGCGGGCTTCACGGGAACGCGTTGCGCCTACACGGTCGTGCCGAAAACGCTCACGGTCAACGTCGGCGGCGAACCCGTGGCGTTGCATCGGCTTTGGAATCGTCGCCAAACGACGAAGTTCAACGGCGTGCCCTACCTCGTGCAACGCGCGGCGGAAGCGGTTTTTTCCGCCGAGGGGCAAAAGGAAGTCGCGGCAAACATCGCGCATTATCTCGGGAACGCGAAAACGATTCGCGAAGCCCTGCTCGGCATCGGACTCAAAGTTTGGGGCGGCGTCAGTTCGCCTTACGTTTGGGTGAAAACGCCCGCGGGAATGACTTCGTGGCAGTTCTTCGACCATCTGTTGAACGATTTGCACATCGTCGGGACGCCGGGCTCCGGCTTCGGTCCGAGCGGCGAAGGATATTTCCGCCTTACCGGATTCGGCTCCGCCGAACAAACGCGCGAAGCCTGCGAACGACTAAAATCCGGGCTTTGAAAAAAAATCCGTCGGGAACGCAACGCCCGGCGGATTTTTTTTCGCGCGGCGGAAATCTTCTTTAAGCGCCGCGCGTTTAACGTTAGTCTTGCGGGCGTTATGCACGACATTTCGCAAGGAAAAATTCTCGTCACCGGCGGCTCCGGACTCATCGGCAGCGCCATCATCGCGCGTCTCAACGAGCTCGGGCACACGAACATTCTCACGACCGACAAACTCGGCACGGATTTGCGTTTCAAAAACCTTGTTCCGCTCAAATTCGCCGAATACATGGAATACGAGGATTTTGACCGCGCACTCGAAACCGATCCCGCGCGTTTCGCCGATATAAAAACCGTGTTTCACCTCGGCGCATGCTCCGCGACAACGGAAAAAGACTGCACCTACCTCATTCACAACAATTACGAATACACGAAAAAACTCGCCGCGTTCGCGCTCGGGAACGGCGCGCGCTTCGTGTACGCGTCCTCCGCCGCAACTTACGGGAACGGCGAAAACGGAATGGATGACGAAGCGGACATTCTTCCGCTCAAACCGCTGAACATGTACGGCTACTCGAAACATCTTTTCGACCTGCACGCGTTGCGCAACGGCTATCTCGACAAAATCACGGGCGTCAAATATTTCAACGTCTTCGGACCGAACGAAAATCACAAGGCGAACATGGTCAGCATGGTGTTTCGCGCGTTTCATCAGATTCGCGAAACGGGCTCGGTCAAACTTTTCAAAAGCTATCGCCCCGAATACGCCGACGGTTGCCAAAAACGCGATTTTCTCGGCGCAAAGGAAGCGGCGGCAATCACCGTGCACCTCGCGCAAAACGAAAACGCGACCGGACTCGTGAACGTCGGCGCAGGCAAGGCTCGCACATGGCTCGAGCTCGTGCGCCCGATTTTCGCGGCGATGGGCGTTCCCGAAAATATCGAATTCATCGAAATGCCGGAATCGCTCCGCGCGCAGTATCAGTATTTCACACAGGCAAAAATCGATAAGCTGACGCGCCTCGGCGGTGCGCAATTCCTCGTACCGCTCGAAGAATCCGTCACCGATTACGTGAAAAATTATCTGATTCCCGACAAGCATCTCGGCGAATAATTTTTCGCGGGAACGCGGGAACACCGAAAGCAATGAAGAAAATCGTAGTGAGCGGCGAACCCGAAATCGTCACGGAAATTCGGGAACGCATTTCGCGCGAGTTTCAAGATTTGCGCTTCGACGCGGTTCCGCACAAATATTACTTGAACGACGTCGAGCTGCCCAGCGTGTCCGAGCTCACGCACCGCTTTTGCGAAAAAAAAGATTTCGACGCCATCGCCGCCGCCTACGCGCTAAAAAACGGCAACGATGCGCGCTACTGGCTCGACCGATGGAAATTCAATAATCTCCGCGCGACAATCGGCGGCTCGCTGGTGCACGAATACGGCGAAAGTCTCGGCTGGCTTCGAAACGGTTTTCCCGAATTCATCACCGACGCGAACAAGGTAAAATTCATCGAAGAAAAAAATTGGCTGATTCCGACCTGCGGGAAAGAAGCCGCCATTCTGAAATTCTACGAAGAGTTGCCGAAAAATCTGCATTTCGTCACGGCGGAAGCGCGAGTTTACTCCGGGAAAAGCGAAGTCTCCGCGGCGCCGGAACCGTTCGCGGGAACGTTCGACCTGCTTTTTTACTACGACGACACGGAGCACGACGGGAAAAACAGCGGACTTTTTATTTTCGATTGGAAAACGAACAAAACCCTGATTTCGGAATTCAACCGAAGCCGCACCGTGTCGCTCCTGCCGCCGTTCAACGACATGATTGAAGAGCCGCTGTCGCTCTACGCGCTCCAACTTTCCGCCTACGCGCTTTGCCTGCGCGGGATCGGTTGCGATGTAAAAGGCCTGCGCATCGTTTGGCTGAAAGATGACGGCAACTACGAAATCATTCGC
>CAVEBA010000009.1:22171-23105 GCA_963613695.1 Sphaerochaetaceae bacterium | reverse complement strand
TCGTCACGTTGCTTGCATTTCAGATCGGCAAGGAGGTTTCGCTGAACGAGCTCAGTCGCAACGTGGGCGTGAGCGTACCGACCGTCGAGCGCTACCTCGACTTGCTCGAAAAGACGTTCGTTATTTTCAAAATTTGCGGATTTTCCCGAAATCTGCGCTCCGAAATCACCAAGACCAAACGATATTATTTTCGAGACAACGGAGTGCTGAATGCCGTCATCAACAACTTCAACCCGTTATCGCTGCGCAACGACATCGGCGCGCTCTGGGAAAACTTTCTCGTTTCCGAGCGCATCAAGCGGCAAAGCTACGCGGGAACGAGCGTGCGCAACTATTTTTGGCGAACCTATCTCCGGCAGGAAGTTGATTGGGTAGAAGAAACCGATTCCGCGCTGGGCGCGTTCGAATTTAAATGGAACGCGAAAGTGCGTCCGCGCGTTCCCGTCGCATGGAAAGAGGCTTATCCCGAAGCCGAATTTTCTGTTGTTTCGCGGGAAAACTTCACGGATTTCATTTGCTGACGTGCCGCAGGCGCGTTCCCGCGCAGCGGAGCGAAATCGCGTCGCAAACCGAATTTTCGCGAGTCGGCGGGACGGGTGAAAATTTCTATTCAAAATCTATTCATTTTTTTGGCTTATTCGCTTGAATAACGCAATTCCTCTCGAAATAATCTATTCTATATGGCGAAACTTTCCAGCGAAGAAGTCTTGTATTTTTTGAGAATCGCCGGCGGGAACACATCGCGAGCACTTTGTGCGCGGTTCGGAGTAAGCCAGCCGACGATGAGCCGGATTTTATCGCGTTTGTCCGGAGCGATTATTCGCGTGGGCCGCGGCGCGAGATCCCGCTATTTTTCACTTCGCGAAAAATCTCCGATTCCGATTTTTCGCGTGGACGAAGCCGGATTTACGAATCAAACAGAACGGCTTTTCGT
>CAVEBA010000009.1:0-22161 GCA_963613695.1 Sphaerochaetaceae bacterium | reverse complement strand
TTTTCGTGTTAGATTCCGGTTTTTACTTTGAGACTGACGCGGAAATGCCGGCGCTATTCGGGCAAGAATTTTCGGACGGCTTTTTTGAATCGTTGCCGTGGTTTCTTTATGAAATGCGCCCGCAGGGATACCTCGGGCGGGCAATCGCGCAGAGGCTTCACGCGGAGGAAAATTTTCCGCGCAATCCGCGAGACTGGACGGACACGCAGATTTTGCACTATTTGAAATCTCGCGGCGGCGATGAGCCGGGAGCACTCATCGTCGGAGAGCGTTCCCTCGAGCGGTTTTTGTCGGCGGAGGCAGAGCGCATTCCCGAAAACTCGCGGGAACGCGAATATCCGAAGTTGGCGGAGCAAACGCTCGGCAAGGAGCGCCCCGGTTCGTCTGCCGCGGGCGAACAGCCGAAGTTTCTGACTGCGATAACGAGCGCGGACGGGAACGCAAAGCATGTGCTCGTAAAGTTTTCCGGGAATCGCGATTTGCCGGCGGAAGCGCGGCGCGCAGATTTGCTCATCGCCGAATATTGGGCAGGAGAAATTTTGCGGGAAGAAGGTTTTCCCGTTCCGGAAAACGCATTGTTCTTTTTCGAAAATCGTTGCTTTTTGGAAAGCGCCCGAATCGACAGAATCGGTGCTTGCGGGCGGAGGTGGACGTGTTCGTTGGCGGCGATTGAGCCGGCGCTAATCGGAAGCGGAGCCGATTCATGGGGCGGTGCCGTGCGGCGCGGCACGGCACTGGGACTGTTTTCCGAAGAAACGCTTGAAAAAGTCGTCGCTCTGGAAAAATTCGGGAACGCAATCGGGAACAACGATATGCACTGGGGAAATCTGAGTTTCGTCGTCGGCTCAAAATTTCCGTTTGAGCCGGCGCCGATTTACGACATGACGCCGATGATTTATCGCGTCCGCGAGGATTCGTCGTTCCCGCGCAGTCCATTCCCGCTGAAAGCACCGGACGCGAGCTCCGCTCGTATTGCGCAAAAATTTTGGACGAAAATTGCTGCGGACGTCCGCGTCAGCGGAACTTTTCGTAAAATTGCGCAAGCGCACGCTGCGTGAAATACGCGTGTTCCCGCGCGGGAACGAGATTTTTAGGGAAGAAACAAAAAAAGCGTTCCCGCGATGAATCACGGGAACGCTTTTTTTCGAATGCGAAATCCGGAGGATTAGGCAGCGGGCTGTTCCGCGGGAGCGGGAGCCGCTTCTTCGACCGCGGCGGGCGCGGCTTCGGTCTTTTTCTTGGACTTCGTTGCTTTCTTGGCGGGTTTCGCCGCTTTTTTGTAGCCTTCATCGTTCGCGGCGATGAGCTCAATCAGAGCCATTTCAGCGCCGTCGCCGATGCGCGGGATCGCGAGCTTGTAGATGCGGGTGTAGCCGCCGTTGCGGTTCAGGAATTCCTGTGCACGCTTCGTGAAGAGAACGGCAACCGCTTCTTCGTTGCGCACTTTCGAGAGCGCGAGGCGGAAGTAGTGCAGCTTCTTCGCCTTGTCGTCCGTCTGGGCGGCTTTTTTGGCGAGCGTGATGACTTTTTCCGCGAAGGGGCGGAGAGCCTTAGCTTTCGGAAGTGTGGTCTGAATACGGTTGTGAATGAAGAGCGCGGCGGCGAGGTTCGCCATAAGGGCGATGCGGTGCTCTTTCTTGACGCCGAGCTGATAACGGTGTTTGCAGTGACGCATGATGTTCTAAATATTCTGTCTAAGGATTGATAATGATACGGATTATTCGGCGGAAGATTCTTCGTCGTCCTCTTCTTCTTCGGCGAGCAACGCTTCGTCCACGGGCGGGCGATTTGCCTTGTGCTGCGCGATGATATCGCGGTCGATGAGACGTTCGTCGATCTTCATTCCGAGGGAAAGCCCGAGCTGTTCGAGTTTCGCCTTAATCTCGTTGAGAGATTTTTTACCGAAGTTGCGGTATTTCAGCATTTCGGATTCGGACTTGAGAGCGAGTTCGCCGACCGTGGTGATGTTCGCGTTGTTAAGGCAGTTTGCCGCGCGCACGGAAAGTTCGATTTCGTTGACGCTCATGTTGAGGAGCTTGCGAAGGCGGTTCTGCTCTTCGCTGACTTCCTTGCCTTCCGTCTCGAACTGAACGATTTCGCCGGAAGCGGCATCGAACACGTCGAGGTGGTGGCGGAGAATGGAAGCGGATTCTTTCAACGCGTCCTCCGGCTTGATGCGACCGTCGGTCCAAATTTCGAGCACGAGCTTGTCGTAGTTCGTCATCTGCCCGACGCGAGTGTTTTCGACGCTGTAGCGAACGAGGCGCACGGGGCTGAAGAGCGAATCGATGGCGATCACGCCGATGGGCTGATCGTCGGTCTTGTTCGCTTCAGCAGGGCACCACGAACGCCCGACGCGCACGGTGAGCTCCATTTGGAGACGACGCTTGGCGTTGATCGTGCAGATGAGCTGATCCGGATTGATGATGTCAAGATCGGAGACGAGCTCGATGTCCTTTGCCGTCACGGGACCTTCGCGATCAACGTCGATGCGCACGACGAACGTGTCGCGGCGATGCGCGCGGAGGATCACCTTTTTCAGGTTGAGAACGATTTCCGTCACGTCCTCGACGACGCCGTCGATGGACTGAAATTCGTGGCTGACGCCCTCGATTTTGACGGAGCAAATGGCAGCACCTTCAATGGAGCTGAGGAGGACACGACGCAACGCATTGCCCATCGTGTGCCCGTAGCCGATTTCGAACGGTTCGGCGATGAATTTCGCGTAAGTATCGTTCGACACCGATTCGTCGCATTTAAGACTCTTCGGCAGTTCAAATTTTCCGAGGCGTTTAGGCATTTAAAAAATCTCCTGCTTGTTGAAGGATTAACGGCTGTAGAATTCGACGATGAGCTGGACGTTGATGTCCTGCGGCATTTCTTCGCGAGTGGGCTTCCGATCGACGGTGCCTTCGAGCGTTCCCGCCGGAAGCGTCATCCACGCGGGAACGGCGCGGAACTGATTTTCCTCGACGCCGCGGGTGGCGAGCTGTTTGGAAGACGTGCGGTTGCGGATTTCAATCTTATCGCCGATTTTGCAGGAATAAGAGGGAATGTCCACCTTATGACCGTTGACGCAAATGTGTCCGTGGCCGACGAGCTGGCGTGCGGCGCGGCGCGTGTTGGCGAAGCCGAGCAAGTAGACGACGCTGTCGAGACGCGTTTCGAGAAGCGTAAGGAAGTTTTCGCCGACAACACCGCCCATGCGTTTTGCGCGGGCAAAGGTAAGGCGAAACTGCTTTTCGCTCAATCCGTACATGAAACGGAGTTTCTGCTTTTCGTTAAGACCGGTTCCGTATTCGGTGGTTTTCCGACGGAGCGTCGGACCGTGCACTCCCGGAGGATACGGCTTGCGTTCCTCTGCCTTGCAGGTCGGGAGGATGTTTTGACCGAAACGGCGGTTAATCTTGCTTGTCGGGCCTGTGTAGCGTGACATCTTTTTGTTTTTCTATAGTTTGGCGGCAATGAGTGCCTTCCGGTTTGCCATTGCCGGAAGGAAAAGGTTTTGCGTTCCCGCGAAAACGATGCGTTCCCGCGGGAGCGGTTGAATCAGACGCGGCGGCGTTTCGGCGGGCGGCAACCGTTGTGCGGAACCGGCGTAACGTCTGCAATCGAGAGAACGTTCAAACCGAGCTGCTGAAGCGCACGAATGGCGGAGTCGCGACCCATTCCCGGACCGCGCACCTTGACGACGACGTCCTTGAGCCCGTGCGACATCGCAACGCGAGCGGCGTCCTGACAGACGACTTGCGCGGCGAACGCCGTGGACTTGCGGGAACCGCGGAAATTGCACTTACCGGAGGAAGACCACGAAATGACGTTCCCGTTCGGGTCGGTGAAAGTGATCTTGGTGTTGTTGAACGTAGCGAGCACGTTGCAAACGCCGGTCGTGATATTCTTCGAGCCTTTCGCGCGACGAATCTTGATTTCCTCAAGCCCTTCGGCGAGCAAATCCTTCGCCGTGATTTCCTTCTTTTCGGGAGCGGCGGGAGCGGCTTCGTTAGCAGCGGGCGCCGGCGCGGCGGTTTGTTCCTTGATTTCTTCTTGACTCATTATGAAAAGGAATTTCGGAGATTAAAAATTACTTGGAAACGACGCCGACCGTCTTACGCGCGCCTTTGCGGGTGCGAGCGTTGGTCTTCGTGCGCTGACCGCGAACCGGAAGTCCGCGGAAGTGGCGAAGCCCGCGATAGGACTTGATCGACTGCAGGCGCTTGAGGTTCGCACCGATTTCGCGGCGAAGATCGCCTTCGCATTTGTATCCGCGTTCAACGATATAGTTGACGATCTTGTTCAGCTGCTCTTCCGTCAGTTTGTCCGAGCGGAGCGCGGGATCGATACCGAGCGCGTTGACGATCTCGGTCGCGCGAGTCGGACCGATTCCGTAAATGTAGCGCAGCGCGTATTCGACGCGTTTGTTATTGGGAATGTCTACACCAAGGATGCGTGGCATTTTCTTTTACTCTTGTTATATTGTGTTTTGAAAGGGAAAAGTTCGGCAGTATGCCAGAGCTTCTCGTGAATGGAAAGTATTTTTTCTGGATTGTTGCAAAAAAAATTAGGAAAGAACGGTCAGCACTTCGGGATCGCCGTCGGTAACGAGCACGGTGTGTTCGTAGTGGGCGGCGGGTTTGCCGTCGCGGGAAACGACCGTCCAGCCGTCCGGCAAAACATCGATGAAACGGGAACCGAGGCAAATCATGGGCTCGATCGCGAGAGTCATTCCCGGACGGAGTTTTACCTTGCCTTCGCCGCGGCAGAAGTAATTCGGAATCTGCGGATCCTCATGCATGGAACGACCGACGCCGTGCCCGCAAAATTCGCGCACGATTCCGTAGCCGTGCGGTTTTACGAAGCGTTCCACTGCGCGGGAAATATCGCAGACGCGATTGCCGGCGCGAGCGGCATCGATTCCGGCGTAAAGCGCGCCCTCGGTGATTTCGCAAAGTTTGCGAACCTCCGCGGGAACGTTCCCGACGAGCACCGTTCGCGTGTTGTCCCCGACGAAACCGTCGTAAGTCGTTACAACGTCGAGAGAAACGATGTCTCCGTCGCGAATTTCCCGTTCGAGCTTGCCGATCCCGTGAATGACTTCTTCGTTCACGGAAACGCAGATGTAGCGCGGGAACGCCGGCGTGCGGGAATCGGGCTTGAAATTGAGGCACGGGCTCGTGCAACCGAGTTCCGCCATCGTATGCGCGGCAAACCGATCGATGTCGTAAGTCGTTACGCCCGGTTTGACGAACGCGCAGGTGCGGTCGAGCACTTCCGCGGCAACGCGGCATGCCTTGCGCATCTTCACAAGTTCTTCCGGGGAATACGGCTTCATCTCTGTGCTGATTTTTTGTGAAAGAACGAAAGCTGAACGCGGGAACGTCAGTTCGCGAAAATCGTGAGTCCGAAAGCGACGAACCCGAGCACGAAAATCGCAATTAAAATGTAAGTGAGACGGCCGAGCCCGGCGGGCTGACCGATATCCGAAATGCGGCGGGACTGCGCCGTCTGCGGGATCGCGACGCCGCCGATTCGGGATTTTTTCAAAAATCCGTCGTAGTGGCGTTGAAGCAGGAGCGTTTCGACCTGTCGCATCGTGTCGAGCACGACACCGACGGTGATGAGCCCGCTGGTCCCGCCGATGACACGAGCGAGGCGCGGATAGAAATTGAAATTGTAAATGAACAAATCCGGCAAAAGCGCGATAATCACGAGGAAAACGCCGCCCGCAAACGTAAGGCGATTCATCACGAACTCAAGATAATGCGCCGTATGTTCGCCGGGACGAATGCCTGGAATGTAGCCGTTATTTTTCTTCAAATCGTCCGCGACCTGAATCGGCTTAAACATCACGGAAACCCAGAAATAACTGAAAATGAACACCAGCCCGCCCATGATGACGTAGTAAGTCATGTGCCCGGGCTGAAATCCGGGAACGACTTCGCGCAGGAAGCTGAGCGACTCTTTCGTCGCGAGCCAACCGAGCGGCATCGAAAGGAACGAAATAATCGCTCCCGCGAAAATGACCGGCATAACGCCCGCGTAATTGACTTTCAGCGGAAGATACTGCGTGTTCCCGCCGAACATCTTGCGCCCGACAACGCGTTTCGCGTATTGCACGGGAATTTTGCGCACTGCCTGCGTAATGGCAACGAGCGCCGCCGTTCCCGCGACAAAGAGCAAAATCATTCCGAGCAAATGCTCGAGCCCGTTTTGCGTTTCGCTCGAACCCGCAAGGGGACCGGCGAGAATTTCAACGAAAGAGGAAAGCGCCTTCGGAATATCCGCGACAATCCCGAGCACGATCAAAATCGACGCTCCGTTGCCGATCCCGCGCTGCGTAATCTGCTCGCCGAGCCAGAGCATGATGACCGCTCCCGCAGTGAGAATCAGCGTTCCCATCACGGTGAAAAGCGTTTTGTCGATGACGACCATTTCGCCCGTGAAACCTTGAACGCCGACCGCCTGCCCGACGCTCGCGGGATTGCAGAACATTCCGACGATGATAAACGACTGCAACAGCGCGATGATAATCGTCAGATAGCGCGTGTATTGCGCAATCTTTTGCTGACCGTTTTCTTCATTGCGGAGACGCGCCAAGCTCGGGACAACCGCGCCCATCAGCTGCATAATAATCGACGCGCTGATGTAAGGCATGATGCCCAACGCGAAAATCGCGCCTTTGAGCATCGCCCCGCCCGTGAACATGTTGTAAAGCCCGACGAGCCCTTCCCCCGTTTGAGGAAGTTCCTTAATGAAGTTCGTGAGAACCGTCGGATCAAGCCCCGGAAGCGGAAGATTGCCGCCGATTCGGGAAATGAACAACAGACCGAGCGTGACGATGACGCGATTCCGGAGTTCCGGAATCTTCCAGCAATTGATGAACGCGGAAAACATTAGAAAACTTTTTCTTTCGGCGCGGACGGAATTTCAATGTCGTTCCCGCAGGAAAAATCGCGGGAACGCCCGAAATTCAGCGAACGGGAACGCAAACGGAAGACATCGTCCGAAATTATTCGGAAACGACCTTCAGTTCGACGACCTTGCCGCCGGCAGCCTCGATTTTCGCCTTAGCGGAAGCGGAAAACTTCTGCGCGGAAACCGTGACGGCGCGGGAAATTTCTCCGTTGCCGAGAACCTTGAAAAGAAGATCGGACGCACGAAGCGCGCCGGACTTGACGAGCGCATCGCGATCGATTTCCGTGCCTTCGCACTTGTCGATTTGGCTAAGGTTCACGACCGCAAATTCGACGCGGTTGACGTTGTTGAATCCGCGATGCGGAAGTTTGCGGTAAAGCGGCATCTGACCGCCTTCAAAGCCCGGGCGAACGCCGCCGCCGGAGCGAGCCTTCATCCCTTTGTGTCCGCGACCGGACGTTTTGCCGTGACCGCTGGAACGACCGCAACCAAGACGTTTGTGGGGGTGGGTCGAACCTTCGATTTTCGGAAGCGTGTGAAGTTTCATCGATGTGAAAATTTATGATTTTTGATGGGAAACAAACGACAGGCGACTCGCGGGAACGGCAGAAAACCGACCGCAGGCACGCCCGCCGTGAAGAATTCAGGAACGCGTGGCGCGAATCTGTTCGAGCGTGCGGAGCTTGAGCAAACCGTCGAGCGTCGCCTTGACGAGCGCGCCGGGATTGTTCGAGCCGAGCGACTTGGAAAGCACGTCCTTGACGCCCGCGACTTCGAGAACGGCGCGAACGCCGCCGCCGGCGATAACACCGGTACCGGGCGATGCCGGGCGAAGGAGCACTTCGCCGCCGTCGTGAATACCGAGCACTTCGTGCGGGATCGTGTTGTTGCGGAGGCAAACCGGGCGAAGCGCCTTGTGCGCACGTTCCGTGCCTTTGCGGATCGCGTCCGGAACTTCTTTCGCCTTGCCGTAGCCGATGCCGACATTGCCCTTTCCGTCTCCGGAAACGACGAGCGCGGCAAAGCTGAAGCGACGTCCGCCCTTCACGACTTTCGCGCAACGATTGATGTGCACGACTTTGTCGAGATATTCGGGAGCGTTCGCATCGGCGAGCGATGCATTGCGGGAATTGCGGCGATCTCCGCGACGCCCGTCGCGACGAGGACCGCGCCCGCGGCGTTCAGGAGCGGCGGGAGCGGCATTTTCAGGAGCCGGAGCTTCGGTCGCGGGAACGACCGGCGTTTCGGTGTTTTCAGAAATCTCTTGTGACATTGGGCTGTTCCTCAGAATTGAAGTCCTGCTTCACGAACGGCGTCCGCGAAAGCTTTAACGGTTCCGTGATAACGGCGACCCGCGCGGTCAAAAACAACGGCGGAGAACCCGGCGTTCTTTGCGGCTTCGCCGAAGAGCTTGCCGAATTCCGTTGCGCCGGCAACGTTCGGAAGGAGTTTCTTTTCGCGCAGGACTTTCTGCGTCGTCGAAGCCCCGAGGAGCGTGCGACCGACGGAATCGTCGATAATCTGCGCGTGAATGTGGAGATTCGTGAACTTCACGACAAGGCGAGGACGCTCGGCAGAACCGACTACCGCCTTGCGGATGCGCCAGCGACGGCGCTGCAGAAGCTTGTTCTTCTTTTCAATTTTGTTCATTTCAAGAAAATGTTAGGGATTACGCGGTCTTCTTGCCTTCCTTACGGCGGACATATTCGCCGACGATGCGGACGCCCTTGCCCTTATACGGTTCAACCGGCTTGAACGCCTTGATGTCCGCGGCAACCTGTCCGACCATGTGTTTGTCGGCTCCGGAAACGTCGATTTTCACGCCGTCCGTGATGTTGATTTTGATGCCCGCGGGAACGGTATAAACGATCGGGTGGGAGTGTCCGAGCGCAAGATCCAGTTTGTCGCCGGAGAGCGAGGCTTTGAAACCGACGCCCTGAATCTCGAGCTGTTTCTGATAGCCTTCCGTGACGCCCTTGACCATGTTGTTGATGATCGCGCGAACGGTCCCGTGCATCGCACCGGCAAAACGCGTATCGCTAAGCGGAACGACGTGGACGACTGCCCCGTCGAGGGTGATTTTGACGGCGGACGCGTCAAAGGTTTTGGAAAGTTTCCCTTTGGCGCCTTCGACGTTGACGGTCGCGCCGTCGATCGAAACTTTTACGCCTGCAGGAACGTGAACCGGGAGTTTACCAATTCGACTCATAGTCTTTAACTTCTGTTATTCCTTACGGTGTTTGAAGAATGATTACCAAACCTGCGCGAGCACTTCGCCGCCGACTTTCTGCTGGCGGGCTTCAGCGTCGCTGAGGATGCCCTTCGAAGTCGTGAGGATGGAAATGCCCATCCCGCCGATGACCTTCGGTATTTCGCCGTAACCGGTGTAGATGCGGCGACCGGGCTTGGAAATGCGGTTGATTTCGGTGATAGCGGACTTTTTGCCGTTGTATTTGAGCGTGAGCTCAATCGCGGGAAGACCGTTCTTTTCGATTTTCGCGAAATCGGCGATGTAGCCGCATTCTTTCAAAATGCGGGCAATGCCTTCGCGGGAATTGCTCCACTGGGCGGAAACGCTTTTAAGAGAAGCGTTGCTGCCGTTGCGGATGATGGTGAGGAAGTCCCCCAAAGTGTCGTGTGTAGCCATTGCTTTATTTTTCCTTTGCGGTGCGGATTACCAGGACGCTTTCGTGATGCCCGGAATTTTGCCGTTGGAGGCGAGCTCGCGGAACGTGATACGGGAAAGACCGAACTTTCCGAGATACGCACGCGGACGACCGGAAATCGCGCAACGGTTGCGAAGACGAATCTTCGAAGAATTGCGCGGGAGCGCGTCGAGATCGCGCTGCGCCTTGTAAAAATCTTCGTCGCTCGTTTCCGGATTCGCGATGACGGCCTTCAGCGCGGCACGCTTCGCCGCATATTTCGCGACGAGACGCTGACGCTTCAGATTTTTTTCGATAGCAGACTTTTTAGCCATAACTTCTAAAGAATATTGGTGAATCAGTTGTTCGCGGCGGCAGCCTTTCCGGACTTGCGGAACGGCATACCGAGGAGACGAAGGAGCTCGCGCCCGGCATCGTCCGTCTCGGCGGTCGTCACAATCGTGATGTCGAGACCGATGTTCTGGCGCTGCGAGCCGTCGCCCTGCGTTTCCGGGAAAATCGTGTGGTCGGCGATCCCGAGGGAATAATTGCCCTTGCCGTCGAAACGGTTGGAGACGCCGCGGAAGTCGCGAATCATCGGCAACGCGATGTAAATCAGACGGGCGAGGAATTCATACATCGCCGCGCCGCGGAGCGTGACCATCACGCCGAGGGGCATGCCCTGACGCACCTTGAAGTTCGAAACGCTCTTGCGCGCGTGAGTGACAACGGGCTTCTGTCCGGCGATTTTCGAAATTTCTTTCAAAATTTCCGCCTGAAGATTTTTGTCCGTGTCGGCGCGGTAGGCCGAGTTGATGACGACCTTGGTGAGCGCGGGAACTTGGTGCGGATTCGTCACTCCGAGCTTTTTCTTCAGCTCGGGAACGACCTGTTCCTGATAAAGTTTTTTCAAAACCGGTGTGTGCATATTCAGCTTCTCTTTTTCTGAGTGTTCCTGCGGGAACGTTGCTTATTTTTTCTTCGCGTCGAATTTTGATGCGAGCATCACGTTCGAGGCGTGAATCGGAGCTTCCTTGTCGATGATTCCGCCCTCGATGCCCGCCTGCTGATTCGCGGCGGTGTGGCGCTTCACGATGTTGAGCCCTTCGACGATAACGCGTCCCTTCGCGGGAAGCGTCTTGAGAATCTTTCCGCGCTTGCCCTTTTCGGAGCCGGAAATCACGACGACCTCGTCGTTTTTCTTAAGATTTTGCTTAGACATATTACAGAACCTCCGGAGCGAGGGAGACGATTTTCATGAATTTTTTGCGGAGCTCGCGAGCGACCGGCCCGAAAATGCGGGTGCCGCGGGGATTTCCGTTCCCGTCGAGAATAACGACCGCATTGGAGTCGAAGCGCAGGTAGCTTCCGTCATCGCGACGAATGGGAGCTTTGGTGCGAACGACGACCGCTTTCACGACGGAGCCTTTTTTCACGGCATCGGGAGCGCTCGGAATCGAATCCTTGACGGCGCAGACGATGATGTCGCCCACGGAAGCCGTGTCGGTAATCTGCCCGAGACGGCGGATCATTTCCACCTCCTTGGCGCCGGTGTTGTCGGCGACGTCTAAACGCGATTTCAATTGTACCATAGTAGTAGTGCCTCTCTTTGTTTATCAGACGGCGGCTTGCCCGATGATCTTGGCGGCTTCGACAACGCGAACGACACGGAAGCGTTTCAGCTTGGAGAGCGGGCGCGTTTCCATGATTTCGACCTTGTCGCCGACTTTGCACTCGTTCTTTTCGTCGTGTGCGTGAATGACCGTCTTGCGCTTAATTTCCTTGCGGAAAATCGGGTGCGGCATCTTGTAGAAGTAAGTAACCTTAACGCTCTTGTCGCCGGTTTTGCTGGTCACGACTCCGGTGAGCGTCTTACGAGATGAACGATTCTGTTCTTCAGACATTGTTGTATCCTAAATATGCGAATGTTAGCGAGTCGCGTTCTTTTCGCGAACGACGGTCTCGATGCGGGCGATTTCACGGCGAAGCGTGCGAATGCGCGCGGGATTCTCGACCTGCCCCATATTTTTACGGAGGCGCAGGGCAAGGAGTTCTTCTCGGTCGCTGCGGAGCTTACTGGAAAGTTCTTCCGGTGTCATTTCGCGAATGGCGGAAGCATTGTTATTTTTAGCACTCATAGCAGAAAAGTTTTTCGATGAAATAGATTTTCTTTTCGGATATCAATACTTTTCGAGCTGTTCCTTGCTGACGAAGCGGCAGTGAATCGGGAGCTTCGTATCGGCGAGGCGCAAAGCTTCGCGTGCCGCGGACAGCGGAACGCCGGAAACTTCAAAAAGCATCGTTCCGGGGCGAATGACCGCGCACCAGTATTCGACGTTACCCTTACCGGATCCCATTCGGACTTCGGCGGGTTTTTTCGTCACCGGCTTGTGCGGGAACACTCGCATCCACATTTTCCCTTTACGCTTGAGCGAGCGGGAAATGGCGACGCGGGCGGCTTCGAGTTGCGCTGCCGTCATACGGCAACGTTCGAGCGCCTGAATTCCGAATTCTCCGAACGCGAGCTGATTGCAGGACGTCGCGTTCCCGTAAATGCGGCCTTTCTGGACCTTACGGTATTTCGTGCGAGATGGCTGAATATTAGGCATGACTTATCTCTCGTTTTTTGCTGTGTTCGATTAGATTTCGGGTTCCTTGGTGCAAATCCAGCACTTGATCCCGAGTTTGCCGTAAACCGTGTGCGCTTCCGCAAAACCGTAATCGATGTTCGCGCGCAACGTGTGCAGCGGAACGCGACCGACGCGGGAAGATTCAACGCGGGCGATTTCGGCGCCGCCGAGACGACCGGCAACGCGAAGACGAATGCCTTCTGCGCCCATGCCCATCGTGCTCTGAACGGCTTTCTTCATCGCGCGGCGGAAAGACACGCGGCGCTCGAGCTGAAGAGCGATGTTTTCGGCGACGAGTTGCGCCACGAGATCGGGCTTTTTGATTTCCTGGATGTCGAGAATGACCTCGCGTCCGGCAATCTTTTCAATATCTTCGCGCAATTTTTCGAGCTCTCCGCCCTTGCGCCCGATGACGACGCCCGGACGAGCCGAGTAAATTTTCACGCGAATGCGGGAACCGGCGCGCTCAATAAAGACCGTCGGAACGCCCGCTTGGCGAAGTTTGTCGTGGAGGAACTTGCGGATTTCGTAGTCGTTCTTCAGGAATTCCGGGAACGTCTTCTTGTCTGCGTACCAACGGGAATCCCAGTTGCGGCGGACGGCGAGGCGAAAGCCGATCGGATTTGTTTTCTGACCCATAATCGAAATGTGTTTCGGTGTTTATTTGTTATCGCTGAGCACGATGGTGATGTGGCTCGTCGATTTGCGAATCGGATGAGCACTGCCCTTCGCGACGGGGCGGAAACGTTTCAGAACCGGGCCCTGCGTAACGAGGGCGGCGGAAACGATAAGCTCCTTCGCGGAGAGGTTGTTATTATTTTCCGCGTTCGCGATTGCGCTGTTGAGCGTCTTGAGAAGAAGACGAGCGGACTTGCGCGGAACGAAGCGGAGGAGGTCCGCCGCTTGAAGCGCGGGAAGACCTTGAATTTGGCGGGCCACGTCGCGCACTTTCTGGGGCGTCATACGGGCGAACTTGGTAATGGCTTTAACTTCCATATCTCGGGATCAGTTAAATTAAATTGTTTTCAGTTTGACCGTGTCTCCGGTCTGAATCGTTTGATTATTTTCAATTTGAGTGATTAAGGCGACCGCGCGTTCCCGCGATGCTTCCGCGACGACGACTTCCGCCACGGGAACGCCCGCGCGCTCGACAGAGCAACGGGCACCCGTGCAGAAACCGGAGTCGAATCCGGCATCGACAAGCACTAAGTCCGCATCTCGCCCGGCAAAAAGCGCCGCGACCGTCGCCCGATTCGATTCGAAAACCGAAATCTCGGGCGCGGGAACGCTCTGCCCGTCCGTCGTTCCCGCCGAAAGCGGCGAAATCGCGGAAAGGACAAAAAGCGAAACTGCGAAACGTGCGATCATCTTAAAATCAGACAGCCTTCTTCGTCGGAGCCGTATGGTGCTTGAACGTGCGCGTGGGAGCGAACTCCCCGAGCTTGTGTCCGACCATGTTTTCCGTGACGTAAACGGGAAGGAACTGCTTTCCGTTGTGGACGTTGAGGTTGAGCCCAACGAAGTCCGGAGTAATCGTCGAACGGCGAGACCATGTCTTGATGGGCTTGTGATCGCCGCTCTTTTGAGCAGCGTGCACCTTGTCCATCAGAGACGGTTCCACGTAATAGCCTTTTTTGATTGAACGTGCCATTGTCTATTAGCCCTTCTTAACTTTACGCCCGTTGCGACGAACAATGATATGAACGTTCGAGGGCTTGGATTTGATGCGGGTCGGGAAGCCTTTCGAGAGCTGTCCCCACGGAGAGCTGAGGTGCTGACGACCGCCGCCGCCCTTGGACTTACCCTGACCGCCGCCGTTCGGGTGGTCGACAGGATTCATCACCATACCGCGAACGCGCGGACGACGACCGAGCCAGCGATTGCGCCCTGCCTTGCCGAGCGAACGGTTCTGGTGTTCGGCGTTCCCGACGCGACCGATCGTCGCGCGGCAATTCGCGTTGAGATAACGCTGTTCGCCGGACGGCATTTTGATGATTGCGAGGTCGCCTTCGATCCCGAGAAGCTGCGCCGAATTTCCGGCGGAGCGGGCGATACGAGCGCCCTGCCCGGGTTCCATTTCAATCGAATGAATGTCCGTCGCCGGCGGGATGAAACGCAGTTTCACGGAAATGCCGGGCGTAAATTCTTCGACCGAGCCGGAAGCGGCGATAATCTTTTCGCCGACGTTCAAACCGTTGGGCGCAAGAATGTAAGCCTTTTCGCCGTCGGCGTATTCGAGCAACGCGATGTTCGCGGAACGGTTCGGATCGTATTCGATCGCGATAACCGTCGCGGGAACGTCGAGCTTGGCGCGACGAAAGTCGATGCGTCGGTAAAGCTTTTTGTGCCCTCCGCCGCGACGACGGGAAGTGATGCGTCCGTAGCAGTTGCGACCTTTCGGATTGTGGATGGATTCCACGAGATCCTTTTCAGGGCGCTTCTTGGAAAGCTCCTGCTTATTGCGGACGAGAAAACGCTGTCCGGGAGTAAGCGGGCGATTGGATGCGAGTGCCATTTTTGTATCCTCTGCTGTTAGATAATTTCGATCTTGTCGCCCTTCTTGAGCGTGACAATCGCTTTCTTGACGTCCGGAGCTTTGAGGATATCGCCGCGTTTCGTGCGGGACATCTTCTGCTTGCCCTTGACGTTAAGAATGTTGACGCGCGTCACGGTCACCTTGAATTGTGCCTCAACGGCAGCGGCGACTTCCTTGCGATCCGCGCAGGAATAAATTTCGAAAACGTATTTGTTGTTTTCGGCGAACGCCGCCGTTTTTTCGGAAACGAGCGGACGTTTAAGGACGCTGTATGCGGGTTTCATCTCTGCGAATCTCCTTATTTGACGCGTTCAAGAATTTTGTTCAGCCCCTGCTCGCTGACGAGCACCTGATCGAAGCGAACGAGGTCGAGAGCGTTCACGAAATCCGCTTCGACGCAGGAAACGCGCTCGATGTTGCGAATCGCGCGAGCCGCATTTTCGTCCCACGCATCGGCGACGACGAGGAGCTTGCCTTCCGGGTAAACCTTGGCGAGCACGCCGTTCATCGTTTTCGTCTTTGCGTCGGCGGATTCGATGCGTTCGATGACGTTCAAGCCGTTTTCCGCAGCGAGATCGACGAGCGCGCGGGAAAGCGCGAGCTTCCGAACGTTCGCGGGAATCGACTTGGACCAGTCGCGGGGACGCGGCCCGAAGACGACGCCGCCCTTGTAGAGTTGCGGAGCGCGTTTGTCGCCGTGGCGAGCGCCGCCGGAACCTTTTTGCGGTCCCTGCTTCTTGCCGGAGCCGGCAACTTCGCCGTAGTTTTTCGTCTTGGCATTTCCCTGACGAAGATTCGCCTGATAAGCGATGATCGCCTGCTTAAGAGCGGCAACGCCCTTGCCTTCTTCGAGCGCCGGGAACGCTTCAAATTCCTTTTCGGAGAAAGAGCTGCCGTCAACAGTGTAAACTTTGAGTTTCATAATTTCGGAGTCCTTTCCAAATTATTTCGCTTTTTTGGCTTCGCGCACGAAAACCAAATCTCCGTTCGCTCCCGGGAACGACCCCTTGATGAGCAGAAGATTCTGGTCTTCCAGCACCTTGACAACCGTCAGATTCTGCACGGTGCGGCGAACTTGCCCCATGTGTCCGGGCATGTCCTTGCCCTTGAACACGTGGCCCGGCGTCTGGCGCATCCCGATGGAGCCCGGACGGCGGTGCATCATGTGCCCGTGAGAATCGGGCTGGCCGGCTTGTTTGTGCCGCTTTACGTTTCCTTGGAAACCGCGACCTTTCGTCGTGCCGATGACGTCAACGATCTGACCTTCCTTGAAAGTCGCGACCGTAAGCACGTCGCCCACCTTGTATTCGGGGGCTTTGTCGTCGAAGCGGATTTCGCCCAACACTGCGTGCGGGTCGATTCCGGCTTTTTCGAAGTGACCTTGAACCGGTTTGGTCAAGCGTTCTTTTTTCTGGACGCCGTAGGCAATTTGGACGGCGTTGTATCCGTCAGACTCGGTGGTCTTGACTTGGACTACAGGGCAGGGACCGGCCTGAACCACGGTCACGGGAACGAGTGTGTTGTTCCCGTCGTAGATTTGGGTCATCCCAATTTTTTTGCCAATCAGTTGTAACTTCATAGCTAAGAGGCAGGTGGATTTTAATTCCGTTTGCACAGACCTGCTTTAGGCTGCATAAATCAGTATGTGTCTATCAGATTCTCTTACAGACCTAACGCAATCCGAAAAAACGAAAATATTACGTTTGTGTTTTATCGGTTAAGCGAGTTCAGACATTAATGGAAATGTCCACGCCCGCGGGAAGGTTCAATTTTTTCAGTTCATCGACGGTTTGAGCCGTCGGTCCGATGATGTCGATCAGACGCTTGTGAGTGCGCTGTTCGAATTGATCCATCGATTTCTTGTCAACGTGCGGGGAACGGTTAACCGTCCAGCGTTCGATTCCGGTGGGAAGCGGCACGGGACCCGCCACGCGGGCTCCGGTACGCTTCGCGGTTTCGACGATATCGCCCGCAGATTGGTCGATGACTCGATAGTCAAAGCCTTTCAGTTTGATGCGGATTTTTTGAGCGCTCATATTTTTGCGGTTTATAAAGTTTCGAATGTATGTTCTCTTGCGCTTAGGAACGAGCCGGCGCGCGGGAAGCGGTTTCGACGATTTCTTTCAACACGTTCGCGGGAACCTGTTCGAAGTGATCCGGTTCCATCGTGTAGGAAGCGCGTCCCTTGGAAAGGGAGCGAACGTCCGTCGCGTAACCGAACATCGTTTGGAGCGGAACGAATGCGTCGATCGTGCAAACGCCGTTCTTCGTTTCCATGTTCTGAATCTGACCGCGACGGCGGTTCAAGTCGCCCATGATGTCGCCTTGATATTCTTCCGGCGTAACGACTTCGACTTTCGTAATCGGTTCGAGCAGGATCGGAGCCGCTTTCGCCATAGCGTCTTTCAGCGCGAAAATACCCGCCATGCGGAACGCCATTTCGTTCGAGTCCACTTCGTGGTAAGAACCGAAAACGATGCGCGCCTTGAAATCGATGACCGGATAACCCGCGATCGTGCCGTTATTCGCGGCTTCTTGGATACCCTCAATCGTCGGCTTGATATATTCTTTCGGAATGACGCCGCCGACGATTTCGCTGACGACTTCGATGCCCTTGCCGGGATTCGGTTCGATTTCGATTTCGGCGTGACCGTACTGACCGCGACCGCCGGACTGGCGAACGAACTTGCCGACGCCGCGCGAGGGCGCCGTGATCGTTTCGCGGTAAGAAATTTGCGGACGACCTGCCTTCGCATCGACTTTGAATTCGCGACGAAGACGATCGACGATGATGTCGAGGTGAAGCTCGCCCATCCCGGAAATAATCGTCTGCCCCGTTTCTTGGTCGGAAGAAACACGGAACGTCGGGTCTTCCTGCGCGAGACGCTGCAGACCGATGGAAAGCTTTTCTTGGTCAGCTTTCGTCGCCGGTTCGATGGACATGGAAATAACGGGTTCCGGGAACGACGGCGGTTCGAGCACGATGTCTTCTTCCCGCGTGCAGAGCGTATCGCCGGTCACGATTTCTTTCGGACCGATGAGCGCGCAAATATCGCCGGAATACGCCGTGTCGATTTCTTCGCGATCCATCGCTTTCATAATCATGAGACGGGAAACGCGTTCCGTCTTGCGCGTGCGCGGATTGTAGAGCGCATCGCCTTTCTTCAGCGTTCCGCGATAGAGACGGAAGAACACGAGCTGTCCGACATACGGGTCGGACCAAAGTTTGAAGCAAAGACCGACCGGTTTCGCATTGTCATCCGGCTCAACGCCCGTTTCCGTTTCGCCGTCGTCCGTAAACGCTTTCATCGGCGGAAGATCGAGCGGGGACGGCAGGTAATCGACGACCGCGTCGAGCACCATCTGAACGCCTTTGTTCTTGAAAGAGGAACCGGGGATAACGCCGACGAAGTCGAGCGAAAGCGTCGCCTTACGAATCGCCACGCGAAGTTCATCGGAAGAAATTTCCTGACCGTCGAGGTATTTTTCGGCAATCGTGTCGTCGAAGTCGGAAACGGCTTCGATCAATTCTTCGCGATACTTGTCGTAGTCGGCCTTGAGCTCGGCGGGAACGTCCGTCTTAGCGTATTTCATGCCTTTCGGGTCGCTTTCGTCATAAACATAAGCGCAACCCTTGACGAGGTCCACAAGCCCCGTGAACGTTTCACCCGCGCCGATCGGAATGTAAAGCGGATGCGCGTTCCCGCGAAGTTTTTCCTTGATGCCCTTGACGGCATTGAAAAAGTCGGCGCCCGTGCGGTCCATCTTGTTGATGTAGGCAACGCGCGGAACGCTGTATTTGTTCATCTGACGCCACACGGTTTCGGACTGCGGCTGCACACCGGCAACCGCGCAGAAAACGGCAACGGCACCGTCGAGCACGCGCAGGGAACGCTCGACTTCCGCCGTGAAGTCCACGTGACCGGGAGTGTCGATAACGTTCAGGCGGTGCGGAATTTTCGCAAACGGACCGTCGGCGACCGTCCACCCGCAGGAAATCGCGGCGGACGTAATCGTGATCCCGCGTTCCTGTTCCTGTTCCATCCAGTCCGTCGTCGCGGCGCCTTCGTGCACTTCGCCCGTCTTGTGAATGACGCCGGCGTAGAAAAGAATGCGTTCCGAAGTCGTCGTCTTGCCCGCGTCGATGTGCGCGGCGATCCCGAAGTTTCGGGTGTATTCAAGCGGCGTGCCGCGGGAAGGGGAATTTTTGGCGGAAAGAGTTGCCATAACGGTGTCGACCCTAAGTAAAAATTAGTTGCTGCCCCAGCGAAGATGCGCGAACGCGCGGTTCGCCTGCGCCATCTTGTGCGTTTCTTCGCGTTTCTTAACCACCGAGCCCGTGTTGTTGTAGGCATCGATGAATTCCGCGGCGAGCGATTCCACCATCGGCTGACCTTTGCGGCCGGCAGCGGCGCTCACGAGCCAACGGAAAGCCATGCTCGTTTGGCGATCGTGCGAAATTTCAACCGGAACTTGATAAGTCGCACCGCCGACGCGACGGCTCTTAACTTCCAGTTTCGGACGGCAGTTTTCCAACGCACCGAGGAGAAGCTCCATCGGATCGCCCTTTTCGAGCTTTTCGCTGACGCGCTCAATCGCGCCATAGACGATGCGCTGCGCAACCGTCTTCTTGCCGTTCTTCATGACGACGTTAATCAGCTGGCTCACCAGCGGGCTGTTGTAACGGGAATCCGGCTTGTGCGGGTTCTTGGTGGCTCGACGACGACGAGACATGTTCTTTTTTTCCTTATTGTAAAAAATTATTTCGCAGCTTTCGGACGCTTCACGCCGTATTTCGAACGGCTGCGGCGACGTTTTTCGACGCCCGCGCAGTCCAGCGGTCCGCGCACGATGTGATAACGCACACCCGGCAAGTCTTTCACGCGCCCGCCGCGCACGAGCACCACGCTGTGCTCCTGCAACTTGTGTCCTTCGTCCGGAATGTAGGAAATGACTTCCGTGCCGGAGGTCAGGCGCACTTTCGCAACTTTACGCTGAGCCGAATTCGGCTTCTTCGGCGTACGCGTCATGACCTGAATGCACACGCCGCGCTTAAACGGCGAGCAATTCAAGGCGGGCGATTTCGACTTGATATTGGCTTTGGTCCGCGGCTTGCGGACGAGTTGATTGATAGTCGGCATGGAAGCTAAACTGGAAATTTGAATGAATAGGAACGGCTATTAATAACTTTTTTCAGAAACGGTGCAAGCACTTTTTATAAAAAAATTAAAAAATTTTCTTGATTCGTATTTTTTCTTTCGCGTTTGCGTTCCCGCCGCGTCATGCGGCTTCGATGCGTAAAAAATTCCACGTGGCGGCGATGCGTCCGTTTCCGCAGGAAAATTTTTCCGCATATTCGTGCAGGACGCGACGAAGCGTTCCCGCGGAAACATAACGCGCGGAATCCGTCGCTCCCGTATCGCGCAACGTTTTCAGCAACTGCAACGCAGACGCGTATTCGACAGTCTCCGATTTCGTTTCCGCGCGAAGCACCTCAAAACCCGCCGCGCGAAACGCATCGAGCCACTCGCCGACCGTGCGCCATTTCAGCGGCAAACTCTCCGCGGGAACGAGCGAATAAAGCTCGCACAACGACGGCGCGACGAAAAACCCGTGCAGCATTTTTCCGCCCGGGCGCAACGCGGCGCGAAATCCGCGCAAAGTTTTTTCCGGCTCATGCATCCATTGCAAAAGGCTCGACGAGTAAAGCCGATCGCACACGTTCGCGGGCAAATTCCAACTGTCGTGGATCACCCAATCCGCCTGCGGACACGCGAGCCTGCCGTGCGCCACCATTTCCGGAGCAATGTCCGTCGCGAGCACGCGATAGCCGCGCGCGACGAGTTCCCGCGTAAAAAATCCCGTTCCCGAACCGAGCTCCCACATCTGCACGGAATCGGGCAAGCCGCGCTCAATCCATTCGCCGAGCCACTTCGCCGCGCGAAGCTGCACACCGGCGTTCTCGGCATAAGTCGCCGCACGCCTGTTGAAATTCGAATGATGCGTTCGTTCCGGATCCATCGAAAAAAAATCGGGGCGCGATTTTCGTTTTTCCCGCGCGGGAACGCAAGCCGAACCGCACATTCATTCTTTTTTGCAATAGGCAAAAAAAAGGTGGCGGGTGTACGGCGCTTCGCGAGAGAGAAAAGTAGTAAACTGGAGAACTGGTCAACTGGTGAACTGGAGAAATCTGTTTTTGCCTGTGGCAAAATTCGATGCGGAGACGTCCACGTCTCCGCATCGAATCCTTTTTCAAGAAACTAAAAAGCGTCGAAGACGCGAAACGTTTCTAACCCCACGCGTAAGCGTGGGGAACGCGACGTCCGCTTCTCGGAGCCTCGGAGAGGCGACACTACGCGCCGGCGCGTTCCCGCGCGGAGACGTGGACGTCTCCGCCCCAAAGAAAAAAAAACGTTCCCGCGAGATGATTCGCGGGAACGCAGAAAAAAACTTTTTTGTAAAAAATTTTACTTTGCGCGACGGCGACGACGCGCCGCGACAAACGCAAGCGCTCCGACACCCGCGAGCAAGCCGAACATCGACGGCTCGGGAACGGCGGAAGGATCCGTCAGCTTCAGCGTGAGCGTGCTGCCGGTTGCCGTTTTTTCAACCGACCATTCGCGTTTCCAGTCCGAGTAATTTCCGAAAACCGAACCGGAGGCGAGCGCTTCAACATCGGACGCAGTGAGCGCCGAGCCGTTGTATTGAATCGCGCTCTCCGAAGAAGAAAGAATCGACAGCGTGGTGCCGCTTTTGATGCTCGCGTTCGACAAATCGAGCACGAGCTTCGCGCCGGAAGCAAACGAAACCGCTTTCGCTTTCACGGTGCAGTCCGTGTTCACGGAAAGCTTCAGCGTGCCGCTACCCGCAACGGAAATCGACGCGCTATCTGCGGAATAACTGCCGAGATCGAGCGTGCCTTTCACAGAGAGCGATCCCGAAATCATGTCCGACGCGCCGTATTTCAGCGTCGCGCTTTCACCAACCTTGAAACTTCCAGTTGCCGTCACTTTGTAAGACGTTCCGGAGTTTCTCTTCAGTGTCAGCGTTTTTGAGATATTTGCATTCGCCACGGTGATATCTGCCGCAACGGTCACCTCCGCGTCGGTGCGGAAGTTGGCGTTGTTACCATTAACAAAGGCAACGTTGGTGTTACCTAGCATCCAATTGAGGGTTTTCGTATCCGTATCCCACTTTCCGGACGTTCTGCCCGACCACTCGTAGGTGTCCACCGCCGCCCACGCGGGAACGGCACTCATCGCCGCAGCGGCGAGAATTGACGTAAAAAACAATGTTTTAATTTTCATCGTAATTGTATTTTTGAACGGAATCGAAGCGATGTTTTCGTCTCGAATCCGAGGGGTCATTTTGCAAAAAAAAAACGATTTGCAACCGTTTTTCGCCGAGGGCGAAAAGGTGCGAGGTGGAGGATGTACGG
>CAVEBA010000008.1:0-24538 GCA_963613695.1 Sphaerochaetaceae bacterium | reverse complement strand
CCCCAATGCTTACCAATGCGCCCGAAAGCGTGAAAGCGGAAAACGTTTCCGCCGCGAAAATCAGCCTGCGACACGTCAGCAAAACGTTTAAGTCGCGGCAAGGTTCCGTGCTCGCGCTCGACGATATTTCGCTGGACGTGGCGGAGGGCGAATTTCTCTGTCTCGTCGGTCCCAGCGGTTGCGGGAAATCCACGATTCTGAATTTGATTGCCGGATTGGACACGGCGACGGAGGGCGAAGTGCTGATGGAGGGCGAGCCCATCGTCGCCCCCGGGCGGGAACGCATGGTGATGTTTCAAGAATCCGCGCTGTTCCCGTGGCTGGACGTTTTGCAAAACGTGATGTTCGGACTGCGCCTGAAACCGAACCTGACAAACAGCGAGCGCGAGGAAGTCGCCATGTTTTATCTGAACCTCGTCGGCTTGCAAAAATTTTACCGCGCAAACATTCACGAGCTTTCCGGCGGCATGCGGCAACGCGTCGCCCTCGCCCGCTCGCTCGCGCCGAACCCGCGAATTTTGCTGATGGACGAACCGTTTTCCGCGCTCGACGCAATGACGCGGGAACAGCTCTACGGCGACCTGCAACGCATTTTCGTGCAACGGCAAAAAACAATCGTCTTCGTCACGCACAACATTCGCGAAGCCGTTTGCCTCGGCGACCGCATCATTCTGCTCTCGCCCAATCCGGGAAGCATCGCGGAAGATTTTCGCGTGTCGTTGCCGCGCCCGCGCGACATCAACGATCCCGAGCTCACGAAAACTTCGATTCCGATTACCGCCGCGCTGAAAGCGTGTTTGAAAAAATCCGGCGGGAACGTCGGCGAAAGCGATTGACGCGGGAACGCTCCGAAACTCCGAAACCCCGTTTTTTTCAAAAAAATGAAAAAGCCGATTTTCTACATTTTGTTTTTTGTCGTTCTGCTCGGTGTGCTCGAAATCATCGGACGCAGCGACTGTCTCACCTCGTTTCAGTTGCGCAATCGCGCCTCGGCGGATTCCTCCGAGCTGCGCATCGGCTACTTCCCGAACATCACGCACGCGCAAGCGCTCATCGCGCAACAAATGGAGCTCGAGGGGCGGCCGTGGTTCACGCCGAGACTGCCCGAAGGCACAAAACTTTTTTGGCAACCTTACAACGCCGGTCCCGCCGCGATGGAAGGCTTGACGCTCGGCACGATCGACATGAGCTACGTCGGTCCCTCGCCCGCGATTATGGCTTACATTCAGCGCGGAGAAAGCGTGCGCGTTGTCAGCGGGAGCGCGGAAGGCGGCGCGGCGCTCGTCGTGCGGCAAGACATTTCGGCTACGCTTCCGAAAGATTTCGTGGGAAAAGCAATTGCGACGCCGCAGCTCGGGAACACGCAAGACGTGGCGTGCCGCGCATGGCTCATCAAAAACGGCGTTCCCGTGACGACTTCCGGCGGCGATGTCCATATCGTGCCGACGAAAAATCCCGACCAGCTCGCGCTTTTCAAAGCGGGAACGCTCGAAGCGGCATGGACGGTTGAGCCGTGGGTTTCTCGGCTCGAGCTCGAAGCCGGCGGAAAAATCGCAAAGGAAGATTTCAAAACGGTAACGACCGTGCTCGCCTCGGCGACGGATACCATCGCAAAGCGCAAGCCGTTGCTCGAAGCCTTTATCAAAGCGCACGCGGAGCTGACCTCGTGGATCAACGCGCATCCGGAAGAAGCAAAATCGCTCCTGCAACGCGCACTCACGCGCGAAACAAATTCGGAGTTCCCGCAACGCATCGTCAACAACGCGTTCCCGCGCATCAAATTCGTTTCCAAGCTGAACGAATCTTCGCTCCGCGACTACATCGACGACGGATTTACGGCGGGATTGATTCCGGAAAAAATCGACGTTGCGGACTTGGTTTCGCTCGAAGATGCGGACGCCGTTGCGGGATCGGGAGTTTTTCCGTTGCCGTCCGAAATCATAAAATTTCTCTGGAACGGACTTTTCGACGGCTCGATTTTGAGCGCGCTCGCGGTAACGCTTCGCCGGCTCGTCATCGGCTACGCAATCGGATTTGTCCTCGCCGTGCCGCTCGGTTTGTTGCTCGCGCAAAGTCGTTTTATGCGCGACACGCTCGGCGTGCTTGCGCTCGGTTTTCAGTCGTTGCCGAGCGTGTGTTGGGTGCCGATTTCGCTCGTCATTTTCGGACAAGATGAGCGCACGATTCTCTCCGTCGTCGTCATGGGATCGGTGTGGTCGCTGATGCTTGCGACGGAAAACGGCATTCGCAGTGTGCCGCCGCTTTACATTCGCGCAGCGCGCACGATGGGTTCGAAAAATCTTCACCTGTGGACGCGCGTGATGTTCCCGGCGGCGCTCCCGTCGATTTTCAGCGGAATGAAACAAGGCTGGGCGTTCGCGTGGCGCTCGCTGATGTCTGCGGAAATTTACGTTTATATTCTCAGCGGGATCGGCTTGGGCTGGATGCTCAATGCGGGACGCGAAGAAATGAACGTGGAAAAAGTTTACGGCGTGATGCTCGTCATCATCGTTGTCGGGCTCGTGATGGATCGACTCTGTTTCGCGCCCGTCGAACGTTGGTTGCGGGAACGCTGGGGACTGGAAAAATAACGCGCGGGAACGCGGTTTCATTTCATGTTCCGCGAACTAAAATATACGTTGCGGCTTGCCGCGCCGATTGCCGCCGGGCTAATCGGGCAAGGACTTTTCGGCGTCATCGATACGGTGATGATCGGCAACATGCTCGGCGAACACGCGCTCGCGGCGGCAACGCTCGGGAACAACGTGAACTGGATTCCGCTCGTCGTCGCGATGGGGCTTTGCGTTGCCGTTCCCGTGCTCACGGCGCAAGCGCGCGGTGCGGGAACGCCGGAAAAAATTCCCGGCGTGTTGCGGCACGGATTGCTCGTCGCGTTCGCGTTTTCTCTAATCGGCGCGGGAACGGTCTGCGCGTTCACGCTCGCGGACGGTCTCTCCACGCTCGGGCAACCGGAAAGCGTTGCCGCAGACGCGAAAGGTTTTTGCTGTATCGTCGCGCTCTCGCTTCCTGCGGCGGCGGGATTTCAAGCGGTGAAATCGCATCGCGATGCGTGCGGCGGGCAATGGATTTCGCTGACGTGGACGCTGCTCGGGCTCGGCGCAAACGTTTTTCTGAATTGGACGCTGATGACGGGCGCGCTCGGTTTTCCGAACTGGGGACTTGAAGGCGCCGCGGCGGGAACGCTGATTTCGCGCGCGTTCGCGTTTATCGGACTTTCGTTGCACGGTCGTTTGCGGCTCGAACTTGCACGCGGATTTTCGTTGCGGGAACTCTGCGAAAATTTGCGCATCGCGGTGCCGAGCGCGTTGCACATTCTTTTTGAAGCGGGGCTGTTCATCGTTTCGCCGTTTTTCATGGGTTGGATCAGCGAAGCGTCCATCGCGGCGAACCAAGTTGCAATCACGATTTCTTCGCTGTTTTACATGGTGCCGCTCGGCATTTCGCAAGCGCTTTCAATCCGCATCGGCGAAGCATTCGGGAACGGCGACCGCGCGCGCATTCGCAAAATTTTTTCGGGAACGATGCTGTTCACGCTCGTGCTGATGGGCATCGCGGGAACGGTCATGCTCACGTTTCTCGACGCAATTCCCGCCGCGTTCAATCTCGGCGAAGAAGCCTCGGGAATCGCGCATTCGATTCTCATCGTCGCCGTCGCTTACATGCTTTTCGACGCGTTTCAAACGACCGCTTCGGGCGCGTTGCGCGGGCTCGGCGACGTGCGCGTGATTGCCGTCGGCGCGTTCGTGAGCTACTGGATTATCGGTTGCCCGACGGCGCTGTTGCTCGCGTTCCCGCTGGGATTGCGCGGCGTCGGAATTTGGATCGGGCTTGCGAGCGGGCTCGCGACCATCGCGTTAATTCTCGGTTTGCGCATGCGCAAAAATCTCGCGCGGGAACGCGTATAAATTATCATCGAAAAACTGTTTTCCCTTTTTCATCGATGAAAAAATCTTCACGAAAATTCTTCGCGCTCCTTGCGCTGTTCCTCGCCGTTGCGGGAGGAATCGCGTTCGCCGCGGTGCGGATTTTCGTGATTTCAAAATCCGACGAAACGCCGGCGCGCGACGATGAAATTTCCCGCGTTTCCGTCGCCCTGTCCCGCGCGTTGCCGAACGAACCGGACATTTTCGGGAACGCGCGTCCAAGCCGAAAAAAAACTTCCGCGCCGGCGCGGGAAAATTTTGTCTTCGACGGCGCAATGCTCGTTCCCGTGAAAAATGCGCAAGACTCCGACGACGACGATGCGCCGATTTTTTTGCAGAACGGCGATCTTTTCGACCTTTACGGCGGCGGGCGCGAATATCTTCCCGAAGACGCGAGCGGCGACAACACGCGGGATCACCGGCTGTGGATCGACGCGCGCGTTCCCGTGAATCTTTCCTCGCGGCTCAAACTCTACGGCGTTTCCACGTTCACGCTCGGCGATGCCGCCGAAAACGCCTCGTCAATCGCCGACTACGCTCGCTATTACGGGATCGGCGGCGGATTCGGGCTTTCTTTCAAAATCACGGATTCGATCGAGCTGAATCTTGACCTGCGGCGCACGCGCTCGCTGGAAAATTCCGATCCCGCGCAAGAGACGAAAACCGACTCCGCCGGGATTTCGCTGAAAATCGAATTGTAAGCGCTTACTTCACGACGATGTTCACGAGCTTGCCGGGAACGACAATTTCGCGAACGATTTCCTTGCCGTCGATGAATTTGCGCACGGAAGCGTCCGCGCGCGCGGCGGCGAGCATCGCTTCTTTCGTTGCACCGACGGGCAATTTCGCATCGGCGCGGCGTTTGCCGTTCACGGAGAAAACGACCGTAATCGTGCTTTCCGCGCATTTCGCCTCGTCGCATTCGGGCCACGGGCTTTCGCAGATTGAACCGGTTTCGCCGAGACGGTGCCAAAGTTCTTCCGCGATGTGCGGCGCAAACGGCGCGATGAGTTTGAGCAGACCGCGCGCGGTTTCGCGCGTGAACGCGCTTTCCTTGTCGAGCGCATTCATCAGAATCATAAACTGCGAAATCGCCGTGTTGAATCCGAGCGATTCGATGTCGGAAGAAATTTTTCGCACGGATTGATTGAAGACGCGCTGAAAATCCTCACTCTCCGTCGCGGTATCGGAAATGCGCGCGGAGATTTCGCCCGTTTTTTCATCGACAAACGCGCGCCACAGCCGGCGCAGCAAGCGCGCCACGCCCTCGATGCCTTTCGTGTTCCACGGCTTCATCGCTTCGAGCGGCCCGAGGAACATCAGATAAAGCCGAAGCGCGTCCGTGCCGTAGTCGGCGACGATTTGGTCGGGGTTGACGACGTTCCCGCGCGACTTCGACATTTTTTCGCCGTCCTCGCCGAGAATAATTCCTTGGTGGAAAAGGCGCGTGAACGGCTCCGGCACGGAAAGCACGCCGATATCGTAAAGGAAGCGATGCCAGAAACGCGCGTAAAGCAAGTGAAGCACGGCGTGTTCGGCGCCGCCGATGTAGAAGTCCGGCGTTTTCCAATACGCGAACGCTTCGGGATCGACGGGACCTTTGTCGTAGTCCGGCGAAAGATAGCGCAGGTAATACCAGCACGAGCCCGCCCATTGCGGCATCGTATTCGTCTCGCGCGTCGCGGCAATCCAGCCGTCCGGCGCGGGAACGCCGTCCTCGCGGGAACGCGTTTCGCCCGTCGTAAGATTTACGAAAACGTTGACCCACGATTTCGCGTTGGCGAGCGGAGATTCGCCCGTTCCCGAGGGCTTGTAGGATTCGACTTCGGGCAGCTCGAGCGGGAGCGACGACGCCGGAAGCGGCACGGCGACATGCATCGCGCCGTCAATCGTGCGGTAGGAAATTTTTTCCGCCGGCATAAATTCGCGCAACGCGGAGTTCGCGGGAATTTTTTCAAAATCGCTTTCGGAAACCCACACGATCGGGAACGGTTCGCCCCAGTAGCGCTGACGCGAAAAAAGCCAGTCGCGCAGCTTGTAGTTGACCGTGCCGCGCCCCCAGCCGTGCTCTTCGACGTATTTCGTAATCGCTTTTTTGGATTCGCTCGTGGGCATTCCCGTGAACGCGCCGGAGTTGACGAGCACGCCGTTTGCGACAAACGACGCCTGCTGAACGTCCACTTTCGCATCGGGATTGTCCACGACTTGAATAATCGGAATGTCGTGCGCTTTCGCAAATTCCCAGTCGCGCTCATCGTGCGCGGGAACAGCCATGATCGCGCCCGTGCCGTAGCCCATGAGCACATAGTCCGCAACCCACACGGGAACGCGGTCGCCGTTGAGCGGATTGATCGCGTAGCCGCCCGTGAATACGCCGGTTTTTTCTTTCGCAAGATCGGTGCGTTCGAGGTCGGATTTGTTGCGCGCTTTTTCGACGTAGGCTTCGACGGCGGCGCGATGCTCGGGCGTCGTAAGGCGTTCCCGCAGCGGATGTTCGGGCGCGATGACCATATACGTCACGCCGTAAAGCGTGTCCGGACGCGTAGTGAAAATTTTAAGTTTCGTCGCGGGATCGTCGGCGAGCGGGAACTCGACTTCCGCGCCCTCGCTGCGCCCGATCCAATTTTTTTGCAAACGCTTCGTGGAATCCGGCCAATCCAAATTATCCAAACCGGCGATGAGTTTTTCGGCGTAAGCCGTGATTTTGAGCACCCACTGGCGAATCGGGCGACGCTCGACGGGGAAGTTCCCGCGCTCGCTGCGCGGCCCCTCGTCCGTGTTGAGCACTTCCTCATTCGCGAGCACGGTTCCGAGCTCGGGGCAAAACCACACCGGCTTGTCATCCACGTAGGCGAGCCCGTGTTTGAAAAGATTGAGGAAAATCCATTGCGTCCACTTGAAATATTTCGGTTCGATTGTGGAAATTTCGCGATCCCAGTCGATGGCGAAACCGAGCATTTGCAACTGGCGACGGAAATTGTCGATGTTCGCGAGCGTTTGTCCGCGCGGATGTTTTCCGGTCTTGATGGCGAATTGCTCGGCGGGCAAACCGAACGCGTCCCAACCCATCGGATGCAACACGTTGCAACCCTTGGCGCGTTTGTAGCGCGCGAGAATGTCGGAGCCGGTGTAGCCCTCCGGATGCCCGATGTGCAGCCCCGCGCCCGACGGATACGGGAACATGTCGAGCACGTAATATTTCGGCTTGTCGGATTTGTTTTCCGCGCGAAACGTTTTTTTGTCCGCCCAGAATTTCTGCCAGCGTTTTTCAATCTCGGAAAAATTGTATTCGGAGCTGCTCATAATGATGAAAATGTTTCCGCCGAGCGTAGATTTTTCCCGCCCTCGGCGCAAATTGAAAAAAGTTTGGGAGTTGAAAAGGTTTAGGAGATTTCAGAGAAATTAGGAATTAAGAATTAGGAATTAGAAATTAGGAATTAGAAAGGTTTCCGCCGGGCAAATTCCACCTTCCACCTTACTCCTTCCTCCCTCCACCTTACACTCTCCACCTTACACCATACACCCTTTCAAAAACTCCCGCAGTTCCCGCAAGCGTTTCAGCGGCGCGAGCGATTTTAGCCGCGGGAAATTCACGCCGATGCGCACGTATTCGCCGTTGCGGCGTTTTGCGCGAACGACACCCGCCTCCGTCTCGAGCTCCGTGATCCCGTGCGCTTCGGCGAGACAACGCAATTCCGCGATCGCGCAAAATGCTTTTGCTTCCGGCGGGAGCGCGCCGAAGCGATCCGCGAGCGAATCTTCGACGGCGCGCACTTCTTCCGGCGTTCCCGCCATCGCGAGCCGACGAAACGCATCGATGCGCACGCGCACATCGGAAATGTATTCCGCCGGGAGCGTCGCGATGATGACTTCGCCGAGATACGCGGCGTTTTTTTCGTCTTTCAAAATCTGATATTCGGTGCGCGCGTCCTTTGCGCCGGACTCGGGCAAATTCGAATATTGCACGAAATCGAGACGAATTTCCGCGCGGAAAATTTTCACGGAATTTTCTCCTTTTAATCCCGCGATACTGCGCCGCAGAAGCTGACAGTAAAGCTCGAAGCCTACGCCCGCGATATGCCCGCTCTGCTTCATACCGAGAATATTTCCGGCGCCGCGCAACTCAAGATCGCGCATCGCAATGCGAAATCCCGCGCCGAGCTGATTAAACTGCCGCAACGCGGAAAGTCGTTTCTTCGCCGTTTCCACGAGCGCGCGATGCCGATGCAGCAACAAATACGCGTAGGCTTGCCGATTGAATCGCCCGACGCGCCCGCGCAGCTGATAAAGTTGCGAAAGCCCGAAACGATCCGCCGCTTCGATGATAATCGTGTTGCAGTTCGGAATGTCCAAGCCGGTCTCGATAATCGTCGTGCACACGAGCACGTCAAACGTTCCCGCGACAAAATCCGTCATCACGCGTTCGAGCTCGCGTTCGTCCATTTGTCCGTGCCCGACGGCGATTTTCGCTTCGGGAACGAGCCGTTTCAGCAACTCCGCGACTTCGTGAATCGTATCGACGCGATTGTGCAAATAAAACACCTGACCGCCGCGCCCGAGCTCGTGCAAAATCGCGTCTTTGACGACTTTCGCATCGTAGGTACGCACGACGGTGCGTATCGGCAGGCGTTCCCGCGGCGCGGTTTCGATGACGCTCAAATCGCGCGCGCCCATAAGCGCCATGTAAAGCGTGCGCGGGATCGGCGTTGCGCTCATCGCGAGCACGTCCACGTTTTCCCGCATTCGTTTTATTTTTTCCTTTTGCTTCACGCCGAAGCGGTGCTCTTCATCGATTACGAGCAAGCCGAGTTTTTTGAATTTCACGGCGGAAGAAAGCAACGCGTGCGTGCCGATCACGATATCCAATTCGCCGCTCGCGAGTTGCGCGAGAATTTTTGCGCGTTGCGACGGCGTGCGGAAACGCGAAAGCATTTCCACGGAAACCGGATACTGCGCAAAGCGATCGCGAAACGTGTTGAAATGCTGTTGCACGAGCACCGTCGTCGGCGCAAGAAACGCGACCTGAAAACCGCTCAGCACCGCCTTGAACGCGGCGCGAATCGCGACTTCCGTTTTGCCGAATCCGACATCGCCGCACACGAGGCGATCCATCGGCGAGGCGCGTTCCATGTCGCGCTTCGTTTCTTCAATCGCTTTCGCTTGGTCGGGCGTTTCGGTGAACGGGAACGCGCGCTCGAACTCGCGCAACCACGGGAGCGCATCGTCCGCCTGCGCGGCAAGCCCCGGCTTCGTCTGCCGCGACGCCTGCAAGGAAAGCAGCTCCGCCGCAAAATCAAGCGTCGCCTTTTCCGCCGCGCGGCGCGTTTTTTCCCACGCGTTCCCGCCGACTTTTCCGAGCTTGGGCAAAGTTTTTCGCAAGCCCACGTAGCGCGAAAGCAGATGCGCTTCGCGAAACGGCACATACAGCCGCACGCCGTTTTCAAATTCGAGCGCGAGCATGTCTTCCCGCGTTCCCGCGCCGCGCTCAATCGAATGAATCCCGCGATAAACGCACACGCCGTGTTGCAAATGCACGAGCAAATCGCCGTCAGCAAGCTCGTTAAAATCCAGAAGCTGCTCCACGCGCGATTTGTGCGGAAGCCGGCGGGAACGCACGCTCGCAACACGCCGACGCTCGCGCCCGAAAAGCTCGCGCTCCGTCGCCACGACGAGCGGCACCGCGCCCGCACGCGCTACGCGAAATCCCGCACTCACGTTCCCGCGAACAATTTCCGGAGAAAAATTCTTTTTCACCGTTCCCGCGCCGCGCTCTTCGTCAAAAATTTCGCGCAAACGTTCCTCGCCGCCCGCGCTCTCGGTAACGACGACAACGCGCTCGCCCGCACGCGCCCACGCATCGAGCCGCACCAGCACGCGACGGCGGATCTCCTCCGCTTCCGCGAGCCGCTCGGCGCCGATTGCCGAGGAAATTTCGCCGTAGGCAAGCTCTTCCAAATCCTCACAATCCCACGCGTCCGCGCGCATCGCCGTCATCGCTTTCGCGTTCCCGCGCAACAGTTCCGGAATTTCGTCGAGCGAAGAAAATCCGCGCACGCGCCACGCGCGTTCCCGCGCCGTCGCAAGCAACGAAGCCGCCGCGCGCTCGTCGAGCATTTCCGGCTCCGCAAAAACAATTTCCGTTCCCGCCGGAAAATAATCAAACAGCGCACCCGCACGTTGCGGCGCCGATGCGGGATCCGTCGCCGTTCCCGAAGCAATCACGATTTTTTCCAAGCGCTGCAAACTGCGCTGCGTTTCCGGATCGTATTCGCGCAACGATTCGATTTCATCGCCGAAAAAATCCACGCGCACCGGCGCTCCCGCATTGAGCGGATAAACGTCGATGAGCCCGCCGCGCACGGCAAACTGCCCGGGCGCTTCGCAAAGCGCCTCGTTGTCGTAATCAAAATCTTTCGCAAGCGTTTCCGCAACTTCGCGCAGAGAAATTTTCATGCCCACGCTAAGCGTCAACTCGCGACTCGCCATCGCATCGGGCTCGGGCACCGGACGCGCGAGACTCTCCGGCGTGCAGGCAAGCACCATCGGCGACTCCGTTCCCGCGCGACGCAACGCGGAAAGCGCCGTGAGCAAATCGCACGCGCTCTCAAAACTCGCCGCGCCCGAATCGTCCGCATCGGCAATTTTCGGCAAACCGATAATTTTGAAATTCGCTCGCGCGCGCGCTCCCGCGAGAATTTTTTCGCGAAAAAAAACTCCGTCCTCGGCAAGCACTTCAACGCGCCCGAGATTGCGCCCCGCCAACACCGTAAGCGGCGTTCCCGCACGCAAAAAATGCGCAAACGCCGCGCCGCACGCCGCCGCGCCCACGCCCGTGATAAAATCGCTCTCGATGTCCGGTTCCATCGCCTTTCGCAGAAACGATTTTGGAACCCTCGGGGAAATTTTCAATCGGATTTTTGCCGAAGGGGAAAGAAGTAGAGAAGTTGAAAAGGTTGAGGAGTTTAGGAGTATCGTGCGGATTTTTGCCTGCGGCAAAAATTTAAGGAAACTCCTCTCCCGCGAAGCGGGAATCAACAGGCGCGAAGCGCCGAATCAACTTCTCAACACCTCAACTTTTTTTTGCCTGCGGCAAAAAAATCAATTCCGCGCGGAGAGCGTTTTGCGAATGTTCGCGGAAATTTCCTCGATTGTGCCGAGACTATCGATGTGGAAATACGGGAACACGCCTTTGAGCGATTCGAGCGGGCGCAAGGTCATTTCCTCGAAAACGCGATAACGCGTGCGCGTTTTTTCCGGATCGAGGTCGGTTTCGCGCACGGGCAAGCCCTGCGCTTTCATTTCGCGACCGCGTTTGAGCTGGCGTTCAACGCTTTCGTGCTCCGTGACGAAGAGCATCAGAATATTGAACGACGGTTTCGCAAATTTTTCCGGCGCGGACGCGTGCAACGCATCGAGCTTTTTTTTCAGCAGCTTGAGACAGGCGACCTGCCCCGCGGTGCGCGGGAACCCGTCCACGAGAACGCCGTTGCGATATTCCAGGCGAATAAGCGTGCGGAAAAGCAGCGCGATAACGTCCTTGTCGCCGACGAGTCCGCCGGCGTCCTTAATCGCTTTCATTTCGGGCGTCTGCAAAAGATCGCTCATGACGACGGGCGCCGCCGAATACCCGAGCGCGTCGAGAATCGTCGCGGTCTGCGTGCCTTTTCCTGCGCCGGGAGCGCCGTTAAGCCAAAAGATTTCGCGCGGGAACGTCAGTGCCGCCTCGCCGAGCTCTTTTTCGATGCCGCTCCAAATCGCATTGAACAGCGAAACGGCTTCGGGATTATTTTCGTCGGTTGCTTCGAATTTTTCGTTCATGGAATTTTTTGAAAAAAAACTTGCGGAACATTACATTTTTTCCTGCCCGGCGGACAGGAAAAAAATGCGATATTCACTGCGGGAACGCGCCCTGTTGCTCAGTGTTCGTCGGCGATTCCGTGGAGCACGTTAATTTTGTTCCAATCGGGATCGCGTCCGACGAAATCGCGGAAAAGCACGTCGGCGTCTTCCGTGTCGCCCTTTTCGAGGATTTTTTTACGAAAATCCATACCCTTGTCGTAGTTGAGCGAACCGTCGGCGTTTTTGAAAACGGAGAAAAACGCGTCTGCTTCGAGCGCTTCCGCCCACTTGTAGGAATAGTAGCCGGAAGCGTAGGCAACGGGCGCGCGGAACAGGTGCGTGAAGCGGTTGAGATTCGTGTTCGGCACGGGATTTTGCGCCCACGTAAAACCTTTATCCAACTCGATTCCGACGTCGTTGAGTTTTTTCCCGCCGGCGAGAACTTCGTTCGCGTTCAAGTGCAGATAAAGGTCGGAATAGGCGAAACCGAGTTGCCGCATCTGCATGTATGCCGCCTGAAAATTCCGTGCGCGAATCATTTTTTTGAGAATGTCCGCGGGAAGCGGCTCGCCCGTTTTGTAGTGCTTGGCAAAAGAGGCGAGCACGTCCGGTTCCCACGTCCAATTTTCGTTGATTTGCGACGGGAACTCGACGAAGTCCCACGCGACATTCGTGCCGTTGAGCGCGGGAACTTCGGCGTTCCCGAGCAAGTGGTGCATAAGGTGCCCGAACTCGTGGAAAATCGTTTCGACATCATAGTGCGTGAGCAACGCGGGATCGTTGCCGACGGGTGCGGTCATGTTCCCGCAGACGAGCCCGTAATTCACTTCCCCGCGGGAACGGTCGCCCGAGAAACAGGGATTCATCCACGCGCCGGAGCGCTTGGATTCGCGCGGATACCAGTCGGTGTAGAAAATGCCGAGCTTCTTGTCGGTCGCGGCATCGTAGAGCGAATAAAACTTCACGTCCGGATGCCAAACTTCAAACGTTCCCGCGGGAGCGCTTTTCCCCGAGCCGGGTTCGATGTAAATGCTCGGTTCTTCGACGATGCGCACGTTGTAAAGTTTTTCCGTAAGCGCGAAAAGCCCCGCCATCACCTGATTCATCGGGAAATACGGCTTCACGGAATCGGCGTCGAAATCGTAATTTGCGCGACGCATTTTTTCCGTCCAAAACGAAAGCTCCCACGGCTTGAAATTGCCGCCGTCGTAAGCGGGATCGTTCGCCGCGCGAAATGCTTTCAGCTCGGCGTATTCACGCTCAAACGCGGGCTTCGTCGCCGCCTGCAACTTTTGCACGAACGCGAACGCCGCCGCGCCGTTTTTCGCCATGCGGCGTTTAAGCACGAGATCGGAAAAATTCTTTTCGCCGAGAATTTCCGCCTCGCGCTGACGCAACGCGAGAATCCGGCGCATGATTTCGGCGTTGTCGTATTCGCCGCCGACGCAAACGGCGTTGAGCGCTTCCCAAATCTCGCGACGCAAGTCTTCGTTTTCGAGATATTTGAGCGCGGGAGCGTAAGACGTTGCCTGCAACGTGAAAAGCCACGCGGGATTTTCGTCGGTCGCGAATCCGGCTTTTTTCGCGGCGTCAAACGCGGCGGATTTGTCGGATTCCGGCAAGCCGGCGAGCAGCGCTTCGTCCGTCACGATCTTACGATACGCATTCGTCGCGTCGAGCACGTTTTGAGAAAAAACCTGCGTAATCGTCGTCAGCTCCTTGGAAATTTCGGCGAGCACGCGTTTTTGTTCGGCGGGAAGATCGGCGCCGCCGTCGCGGAACGAATCGAGCACTTCCTTCAAATGACGCGCTTTCTGCGGAGAAAGATTTTTCGCATCGTCGCTCTCGGAATACGCTTTGAGCACGTTCCACAAACGCGGATTCAGCCCGACATCGGACTCAAACTCGGAAACCGCCGGCAAAATTTCCGCGTAGGCGGCGCGAAATTCGTCGGACATTTGCACGCTCTCGAGGTGCGAAACTTTTCCCCAAACAAAATCGAATTCCGACATCACGTTCCAGTAGGCGCCGAGCGTGTTTTCGTAAGTCAGCGCGCCGGGAACGTCCGTCGGGAGCGAAGCGATTTTTTCGAGCTTTCCGCGCGCGCGCGCCAACGCAATCGTCATGTCGGGAACGATTTTGTCCGGCGTAAGTCGCGACCACGCGATATTGAGCGACGGATCGAGAAAAGGATGTTCCGCGAACGAAATTTCGGCGGGAACGATCGGCATCGCGGGAACGCTTTTAGCCGTCTCCGCGGGAACGCTCGCGGGCGCGGCGGGAGTTTCGGCGCATTCCGGCGTTCCGCAGGACGCGAGAAACGGCAACGTTGCCAAAATTGAAATGGGGATCAATGTGCTGCTGACTTTCATAATTGAACGCCCATTCTAAAAAAAACGCCCCTCGGCGCAAGTGGGAATTGCCCGCCGGAAATTTGCGTTTTCAAACGGCGGGAACGGGACTACATTTTCCCGCCGCGAATGCAGCTCATTCTTTCATTTCTTGCGACGTCGGTTTTGTTGACGCTTGCTCCGGGGCCGGATGTTCTTTTCGTCGTGACGAAAAGCATGGCGCGCGGCGCGCGAGCCGGCGTTTCCGTTGCGGCGGGACTGTGCACGGGAATATTTTTCCACACGTCGCTCGCGGCGTTCGGCGTGTCGCTGATTTTGCGCGAATCGCCGCTTGCGTTCGGCACGCTGAAAATCGCGGGAACGCTTTATTTGCTTTGGCTGGCGTTTCAGGCGTTTCGCCACCGAAACGACGTTCCCGCCGCCGAAAACGCGCCCGCGGGAACGGACGCGAGCGCGTACGCGGACACGTTTTGGCGGCTCTATCGCACGGGCGTTTTGATGAACGTGCTGAACCCGAAAGTCGCGCTTTTCTTTCTCGCGCTGTTGCCGCAATTCGTTCCCGCCGGTGCGGAAAATCCGCAGTTGCACATGCTTTTGTTGGGCGGAATTTTTGCCGCGCAGGGCTTTGTCGTTTTCACGCTTGTTTCGATTTTCGCGAGCGTTGTCTTTGCTTCGTTTTTGAAAAAAAGAGGTTTCGTGAAAGCGCTGAATCTGCTCACGGCGCTCGTGCTCGTTATCATCGCCGCGGCAATTCTTTTCGCGACAAACGGCTGACCCGTTTTCAAAACGCGCAGCAAAGCAGAAAAACGCAGAGCGCAAGCGGCGGGAGCGCGAATCTCAACGTCGGGCGTTCCCGCAACGGCGGAAAATACGCGCCGAGAAAAAACAGCGTAAACATCAGCAACGAACCGAACGCGCCGAAACCCGCAAACGGGAACGCGAGCTCCAACACGCCGGGCATTTTCGCGATGTATTCCGCGAGCGCGTCGAGCACAAGCGTCGGCACCGCCGCGACCGCGAAAATCCATTTTCCCGCGAACGTTCCCGCGAGCGGCACGCAGGCGATCGCCGTCGCAAGCGCCGTCAGCCACACCGCAAAGGAAACGAACGGCACGAACACGAGATTTGCCGCCAGCGAAATCAGCGAGCACACGCCGAAAAGCTCGATAATGCAGGACGCGCCAGACATAAACGCCGAAAACGTAACGCAAAACGCACCGACGCACGCGCGGGAAAATTTTCCCGCGAAGCGTCGCATTTTCCACGCAAACGCGGACTGCGAAAGCGCAGGCAACAACGCGCGTTCCCGCACGACGGATTCAAGCGCGAGAGCCGCGGGAACGCCGTAAAGCAAAATTCCCGCCACGGCAAAATACGACAGCCGAAAACCGGCGTTCCCGATCACCGACGGCTCAAGCGTCAACGCGACGACCGCCGAAAACACAAGCCCGTGAAACGCCATGCGCCCGCGCCCGAGCAGCGTTCCCGCAAAAATGAAAAGACACATCTGCCACGCGCGCATCGCCGACGGCGGCGCACCGATGACCTGCACGTAAAACCACGCGCCGACAAGCGTCAAAATCCACGCGAAAATGCGCGGACAGCGCGCCAACCGCAACGCGCCGAGCGCTCCCGCCGTCAAAATCGAAATGTGCAGACCGCTGACCGCGAAAACGTGCATCGTTCCCGTGAGCAGAAAATTTTGTTTTTGCTCGGGCGAAAGCAAGGAAAGATCGCCGAAAATCATCGCCCCCGCCACGTTGCCCGCACGCGAAAAAAATTCGCCGAAGCCGGAGGAAATTTCTTCAAAACGTTCCCGCAAAAAACCGCGCACCGAAGAAAAAAATCGCGGGAACGCGCCCTGCCCCGAATCGAGAATTTCGACGCGCTCCGCCCGCGAAAACGAAGCGCTCACGCGTTCCCGCAACAAATATTCGCGGAATCCCTCGGAGGGAAAATTCGCGGCGTCGATTCCGCCGAGCACGCCGACCGCACGCAAGCGGCATCCCTCGCCCGGCGCCTCCGCATCGGGCGGAAAATTTTTTCGCGCAAAAGAATAGCGCACGCGCGTTCCCGCGAGCGCTTCGCCGCCGAATCCGGAAACCGTTTCCGCGCGCGCGATTCCGCCGAAATATTTTTCCGAAGCGGCAAAAGGTTTTTCCACGCACAACACGATTTCCGCTTCTCGCGCCGGCGTTCCCGCGAGCTCGACAACCGGCGGCGCACGTAGGCTCCACCACGCGCCGAACAGAAAAAACGCGGCAACGGGAAAACTCATTTTCCAAAAATAAACCGCCGAGCGAAACCGCGTTTCCGTTCCCGAAAAAAGCAATTCAATCGCACTCGCAATCGCGGAAATCGCGAGAAAAATCACGCCCGCAATCAGCCGCCGCCCGACGGAAATTTCGTCCGCCCACGGCACGTTGCCGAAAAACGCGAACGCCGCAATCTGCGGCACGAGCACCCACAGCAACGGAATCACGGGAACGCCGAAAGCCGGCGGCTTCGCCTTCGCGCGCGCTTCCTCGCCGTGCTCGTCAAACGCTTCCGCCATCGCGCAATTTTTATTTTGCGGGGAAAATTCCTCGGCTCGGCGTAACGAGCCAGCGCACGGGAACGTCCGTCGCACCGCAAGGAATTTCGCGAAACACCTGAAAATCATACGCGAGCCCGAGCGTCGGCACGGACGCCGGAATACCGCGCAAAAAGCGATCGTAATAACCTTTGCCGTAGCCGATGCGGTTCCCGCGTTCGTCGAAAACGACGCCCGGAATCAAGCACACGTCCGCTTCCGAAGCGGGAACTTCCGCACAGCGGGATTCAATCGGTTCGAGCACGCCGAACGTGCCGCGACTCAAATCTTCCGTAAGGCTTCGGATTTCAAAAAAACGCAAATCGTCGCCGAAAACTTTCGGCACAATGACTTTTTTCCCGATTTCGAGCGCGCGGAGAATGATGCCCGGCGTCGGCATTTCGTTGCGAACGGAAATGTAGCAGCAGATGCACGCGGCGGAGCGAAACACCGACCACGTGCGTACGTGTTCGCGCACGGCACGCGTCACGGAAAGCATTTCCGAGTAAGAAACTTCCTCGCGACGTTTCAGAATCTCGCGGCGGAGTTGCCCTTTCGTCAACGCGCCCGCCGGCGGGAACGGCGTTCCCGCAGAAGTTTCGGCAGGAAAATCATCGTTGTTTTTTTGAGACTGAGACATAGAGAATTTTTTTGAAAAAGAAATCGGGGTGCACACGGGAACGCTATTTACCGAACGCGCGCGCGAGCGTTTCGAGGAAAAAATTCGGCGGGCGAATCGCCGTGCCTTCGCGATTCATAAACGCGTGAACGGTGTGCCCGGTCGTGAGCAACGCGTTCCCGCGCCGCACTTCGTAATCGATGCGGATTCGCGCGCGCGGGAACTCTTTCATCATCGCGTGAATTTCGATTTCGTCGTCGTAGCGCGCGGAATTGCGATAGGCGACTTGCGCTTCGAGCACGGGCAAAAGGTAGCCGGCGTCCTGCAGCTCGCGATACGGCAAGCCGACTTCGGCAAGCAACTGCGTTCGCGCAATTTCAAACCACGGAAAATAATTCGCATGGTAAACAACGCCCATCGCGTCCGTTTCGGAAAAACGCACTCGCACATTCGCCGTGGTCTCAATCATTTTTTTCGGAAAATCAAAGGTGAACGATTCGGGAAAACTTGCACCGCAAGCCCCCGCGCAACGCCGAAAAATTTAGAAATTTCCGAAAAAATCCGCAACCGCGAAAATTCCGCGCCGCGGGAACGCGTCATTTGACGGCTTGACTTTTTGCGAAGCCGAGCGCACCATCCGTGGTGTTCTCTTCGATGAGAGGAGACAATTCCCGCGCTTTGACGCTTCCGCAGGCAATTGGAGCCTGTTTGATTGCAGATAAGCGCGGGATTTTTATTTTCCCGAAAACGCGCTCCCGTCGCGCCGCGGGAACGTGCGGAGAAAATTCAGTTGCCGGCGTTTTTCTCGGCGGGATCGGCGGCGACGAGATACGCGATTGCGGCGACTGCTTCGCGGTAATCGTATTCTGCGGCAACGGTCGCGGCGCGCGCCTCCGTCAGCGAAACCTGCGCGTCCGTGCGGTCGAGCGACGAAGCCTTGCCGACGTTGAACTGCTCGGTAACGATGTCGAAATTTTCGCGTGCGGCGCGTTCGGAAATGAGCGCGACTTCATACTGTTTTTTTGCGCGGGAAAGCGTGAGCACCGCCTCGGTGATTTTCGCGTAAAGATCCTGTTCGTAAGCGGCGACTTTGCTCCGAGCGATGCGCAGTTGCGCGACGGCGTTTTCGATTGCGCGAACGTTGCGTCCGCCGTTGAAAACGTTTTGCGCGAGCGTTCCCGCGCCGATGAAATTCCAAATTTTCGGCATGTCCAAATCATCGCCCGTGAACGTTGCGGAAACGCTCAGCCCGAGCGACGGATAGAGATCGGCGACGGTTTTGTCCACGTAAGCGGACGCGGCTTTTTCCTGCGCGACGAGTGCGGCGAGCCCGGGTTCGCGTTCCCGCGCGAGCGCGAGAAGCGTTTCCGCGTTTTCGTCAAACGAGCCCATCGCGTTCCCGCCGAGCTCGTAGGCGGGCGATTCGGCGAAACCGAGCGCGAGATTGAGCGTCGCGCGCGCGGTTTTCACGTCGTTTGCCTTGCTGATGTGTTCGAGCAACGCGTTGTTGTAGTCCACTTCCGCCTTTGTGCAGGCGTATTTCGTTCCCGTGCCTTCGGCGCGGCGCACGCGCATTTGCTCGAGGTGTTCGCGATATTGTTCGACCGCCTGTTCGGCAACGGCGGCAAGCTCGATGCTGCGACGCAGCTCGAAATAAGCTTTGCGAACGTTGTAGCGAACGAGATTTTCTGCGGCTGCGAGATCTTTTTCTGCGGCGAGGAGTTCGGCGACCGCCTTTGCGAGCGCGGCGTCGGTTTTGCCGAAATCCCAGACGAGCAAATCCAACGAAAGCGCGATTTTATCGTTCCCGCGAGAATGGAAACTCTGCCCTTTTTCGGTTTCGTTGTTCGTGCCGCGCGAATACGAAGCGGAGGCGTCCGCCGTCGGAAGATAATCGGCGCGAATGTCCTGCACGGCGAGGCGCGCGGAAATCACGGCTTGCCGCGCCTGAAAAATTTTCGGATTCGCGACGGCGGCGATGTTTTCGAGATCGGCGAGCGAGAGCGTCGAACCCTCGCGAAGACCAAATTCGGAAAACGCAACGGTGCGCTCGCCCTGCAAACGATTTTCGGGCTTTTGCGCTTCGCGAGCGTCGCGCACGGTCGAGCACGCGGCAAGCGCGAGAAGCGCGGGAACGAAAATTGCGGCGATAGATTTTTTCTTCATGAATGAAAATTCGGGAACGGTTGATGCGGAAAATTTTTACGCGATGTCGTTTTTCGGTTTCACGCCGTTGTCCGGCAAGCTGACGGTTTTGCGGCAATGCTCGCGCATGCGCTGGAAAAGCGCGTAGAGCGCGGGAGCGAACGCGATTCCGACAAACGTTGCCAGCAGCATTCCGCTGAACGTCGTTACGCCGATTGCGCGGCGGGAACCCGCGCCGGCGCCCGTCGCGATAACGAGCGGGAACACGCCGAAGAGGAACGACCACGCCGTCATCAAAACCGCGCGGAAACGCAACGACGCGCCGAGCATCGCGGCTTCGCTGATCGAGTAGCCGGCTTCGCGCGACTGCTTTGAAAATTCAATCATCAGAATCGCGTTTTTCGCCGCAAGCCCGATGAGCATGACCAGCCCGAGTTGCGCATAAACGCTCAGCGACATGTCGCAGACGAGCAACCCGATAAGCGCGCCGAGCGTTGGAATCGCCACCGTGAGCATGACGGGAACGGGAATCGTCCAGCTCTCATACTGCGCCACGAGGAAAAGATACGCGAAAAGGATTGCGAGCGCCATGATGAGCACGATTTGCCCTTCGTTTTGCCGCTCCTGATAGCTCTGCCCTTTCCATTCGACGTGATAGCCGGAGGGCAGTTCCATTTTTTCGATAATGTTCATGAGCTCGCCGCTCGTAAAGCCGTCGGCGACCTGCACGGAAACGTCCGCAGACGTCAGTTTGTTGAAGCGCTGAATTTCCGTCGGACCGACCGTGTGGCGCAACTCGGCAATCGCCGTGAGCGGCACCATTTCGCCGGAATTATTCGGCACGAGCAACCCGCGAATATCGTCCTCGGTTACGCGAAACGCTTTGTCCGACTGCATTTTTACCTGAAACGCATCGCCCGCGAAGTTGAAATCGTTGATGTAGTAAGACGCGAGCGCGCTTTGCAATGCGGAGAAAATGGAGCTGACGGGAACGCCGAGCGACTCCGCTTTTTCGCGATTCACATCGAGAAAAAGTTGTGCCGTGTCCGCGTTGTAAGACGAGCTCGCGCGGCGCACCTGCGGGAGCGCGTTGAGGTCGGCGACAAAATTTTTGACGACGGAGGAAAGCTCCGCGGGATCGACATCGCCCTCGCCGCAAAGCACGGCGGAAACGCCGCCGACGGCGCCGAGCCCCATGATTGCAGGCGGCGTGAAAAAGATGACGCGCGCCTCGGGAATGTCGTCCGTCGCGCGTTGAAGGTTTGCGACGATTGCGGAAAGCTGCGTTTCGGGCGTCGTGCGTTCGCTCCAATCTTTGAGGTTGATGAAGCCCATGGCGACGTGTTCGCCGCTCCCGCTCATCATGCTGTGTCCGGGAACGGTCATGACGGATTGCACGCCGGGAATGTCGCGAATGCGTTCCCGCACTTTTTCGAGCGTCGCTTCCGTGCGCGCAATCGTTGCGCCGGGAGCGAGTTCGATGTTCATCATGACGGAACCTTTGTCCTCTTCGGGCAGGAAGGAGCCGGGAATTTTTCCGGAGAAAAACCAAATGCCGCCGAACATCACGAGCATAAGCCCGACCGTCAGCGCGGCGCGACGCACAAGGCGCGAAACAACGCCGATATACACGCGCTTTGAGCCTTCGAGCAAAATGTTGAACGGTTTGAAAAACGCCGATGCGCGTTCCCGCGGCGGACGCAAAATCAGCGCGCACAACGCCGGACTAAGCGTCAGCGCGACCACCGTCGAAAGCACGAGTGCAATGCACATCGTCACCGAAAACTGCATGTAAATGCGCCCGACCATGCCGCCGTAAAACGCCAACGGCACGTAGCACGCAATCGTAACGAGCGTCGTCGCGATGACCGCGCCCGTAATTTGTTGCATGCTCTTGATCGCCGCTTCTTTCGGAGAAAGGCGTTCCCGCGACATGAGCGACTGGCAATTTTCGACAACGACGATCGCGTCGTCCACCAACGAACCGATGACGAGAATCAGCCCGAACATCGACAGCACGTTCACGCTGTAATCCATCAAATACATGAACGTAAACGTGCCCACGAGCGAAACCGGAATCGCGACCGCGGGAATGAGCGTCGCGCGCCAATCCTGCAAAAATACGTAGGTAACGAGCACGACGAGCACCAGCGCAATCACGATCGTTTCCATGATTTCTTCGAGCGAAACGACGATGAACTGCGTCGGATCGTAAGAAACCTGATAGCTCACGCCGGCGGGAAAACGCGATGCCATATCGTCGAGCACGGCGCGCACGCGCTCCACCGTCGCGAGCGCGTTGGAATCGCTGTTGCGGTAAATGCCCATGCCGACGGATTCGAGACCGTTAAAGTTCCCGCGCCCGGAATAAGATTTGGAGCCGAGCTCGACGCGCGCGACATCGCGCAAACGCAACAGCCCGCCGGCATCGTCCGTGCGCACGATGATGTTGCCGAATTCTTCCGCCGTCGTCAGACGTCCGTGCACGTTGAGTTTGAACTGAATAAAATCGCTGCCCTGCTCGGAACCGAGCGTTCCCGCCGCCGCCTGCAAATTTTGTGATTCGACGGCGGAAATGAGATCCGACGCCGAAAGCCCGAGCCCGGCGAGTCGCACGGGATCGAGCCAAATGCGCATCGAATACACGTCGCCGCCCATCACGTCTGCGGAAGAAACGCCGTCCACGCGGGAAACCGCATCGCAGACCGTCGTCGAAACGTAGTTGCTCAGCTGTTGCGTTGTCATCACCGAGCCGTCCGTCGTGAACGAGAACATGGCGAGAATATCGTTCCCGCGCTTGCGCACCTGAACGCCTGTGCGCTGGACTTCGGACGGGAGCTTGGATTCGGCGCGCTTGATCGCGTTTTGCACGTTGACCATCGCGATATCGTCGTTCACGCCGGTCTTAAACGAAATACTGCACGAATATTGCCCGCTGTTTGAGCAAGTCGAGGAAAAGTAAAGCATGTCCTCGAGCCCGTTGATTTCGGCGTCGAGTTGCGTGGCGATGACGTCGCGCACCGTTTCCGCGCTCGCGCCGGAATACGTTGCGGAAACGTGAATGCTCGGCGGCGCAATGTCCGGATATTCCTCGACGGGAAGACGCATGAGCGAAATCAGCCCCGCGATGAAAATCACCAAACTGATGACGGCGGCAAAGCGCGGTCGTTCAATAAAAATTTTGGAAAACATCTTTTTCTGAAAAAAAAACTAAATGAAATCTCGGGAACGAGCGGCGACGGGCGTTCCCGCAGAACGTCCGCCGAAAAAAAATTATTCCGCAGTCCGGACTTTTCGCCCGGGAAGCGCCTTGTGCGTGCCGTCCGCAACGATGCGTTCGCCGACGGCGAGTCCGTTTTCGACGAAGACAAAATTTTTCGTCGTTTGGGCAATCGAGATGTCGCGCCGCGCGACCGTATTTTCCGCATCGAGCACGTAAACGTAAGCGCCTTTCGCGTCATACATCACGGCAGACGGCGAAACGACGGGCGAGCGCGTTACCGCCGTGCGCCCGAGCATGACGGAGACCGTGCCGCCGGGCAAAAGTTTCGCGTCGGGATTTGAAAAGAGCACGTAAATCTGCACCGTGTCCGTGCGTTCGTTCGCCGTGTTATCCACGAAATCGATTTTCCCGGCAACGCCGTATTCGCTGCCGTCGGCGAGCAAAAGTCGAATGCTGCTCCGTTCCCGCAACGTTTTTTCGTCGCCGAACATCGAGAGAAATTCGCGATTGCTCATCGAAAAACGCACACGCACGGGATCGATCTGCACAACCGTCGTCAGCGTTCCCGTCGAGGGCGTGACGTAGCTGCCCTGCGCCGCCGCGTTCACGCCGATGCGCCCGTCCGCGGGAGCGAGAATGCGCGTGTTTTTCAAATCATCCTTCGCGACGATGAGATCCGCCTCCGCCGCCGCGAGTTCCGCCTTGTTCGCTTCGTATTCACTGCGCGAGCTTTCGAGCTCGTCCTGCGTCGAAACGTCTTTTTCGAAAAGCCGCTGCGTGCGATCAAAATTTGCCTTGGAATACGCGACGCGCGCGCGATACTGCGCGATTTTCGCCTCCGCGCTCCGCACCGCCGCAACGTAGCGAATATCGTCCAAGCGATACAGCGGTTGCCCCTTGCGGACGAATTCGCCCTCCTTGAACGCGACTTCGAGCAAATCCCCCGAAACACGCGACGTTACCGCGATGGTCGCCGGCGAAACAACGCGTCCGGGATAGCGCCGCATCACGACGTTTTCCGCTTCCGAAACCGTTCCCGCGGCGACGAGTTCGAGACGCTCTTCCGCGCCCGCCGGCGCACCCTGCGCCCACAGCGGCGTCCCCGCGCACGTTCCCGCGAACGCGAATGCCGAAATCAATGCGAAGTTTTTAATTTTCATAATTTTTTTCTTCAAAGTTTTTTCAAAAAAATTTTCTCAAACGTTGCTTTCCAAATTCTCCCGAATTTTTTCCAACACGCGAAAACAAATCTCGCGCTCCTCCGCGGGAACGCCGCGCAATGCCGTTTCCAACACCGCCGCCGTTTTCGCGTCGATTTCGTCGATTCGGCGTTGTGCCTTTTTCGTGGGAAGAATAAGCGTCGCCCGGCGGTCATCCGCCATGCGCTCGCGGCGCACCAATCCCGCCCGCTCGAGCGTGCTCACGGCAACGGAAACCGTTCCCGCAGTAACGCCGCGAATCCGCGCAAGCTCCTTGAGCAAAATCCCGCGCGGCGCATGCGAAAACACCACCTCAAACGTGCGTTGCTGGGCCATCGTATACGAATCCAACACGCGCCCGTCCTCGTCCGCAACGCGGTCGCGTATGCGACACAGCACCTCCCAAACGAGCGGTTTCTTTTTTGCGGCGGCAGATTCTGACAACGTCATAAAATATTTTGATTTTTCAAAGTTTAACGATAGAACACCGCGCGATCGGAAAAGTTTCAAACTTTTTTTGCGTTCCCGCGAAAAAAAGTTGAGGAGATTTCAGAGAAATTAAAAATTAGGAATTAAGAATGAGAAAGCCGTGCGGATTTTTGCCTGCGGCAAAAATTCTTGGGGGCGGAGACGTCCACGTCTCCGC
>CAVEBA010000007.1:2887-25029 GCA_963613695.1 Sphaerochaetaceae bacterium | reverse complement strand
CTCCGAATTCGTAGGGCGTTGCCCTACGCTATTGCTTACCGCGCCGTTGGCGCTTAACTGTTTTTGCCTGCGGCAAAAAAACAAACGCGGAGACGTGGACGTCTCCGCCCCCATTTTTCGCGTTCCCGCGAAAAAAAAGTTGATGCGTTGAAAAGTTTATTCGGCGCTTCGCGGGAGAGAAATATCCCGTTTCCCGCGTTCCATTTTTTCGCCCTCGGCGAAAAGAAACGCTTGCAAACCGTTTTTTTTTGCAAAATGGTGCGTAGAAAGTGAGACCTGCCATGTACAAAAAAATAAAAGACCTCTCCCTCGATGAATTGCGACCGGTGCTTCGCTTTTTTATTGAGATTTCAATGCCGAACGAATTTAACGACTGCGACGAGATACTTCGCGAATTTCCCGATATCGGTAAAATTTCGGATAAACACAAAGAGATCCTCAACGAGGGGAACGAGGATCACGGCAATGAGAGCCTAAAAAGTCCCGAGGACTCCGAGTGCGCAGAAAAGTTGAAAGCGCATATCGCAAAGCTCTTGAACAATTTTTCTAAGAGCATCGACGCACCGACCGGATGGTCCACCTCTTCTCCGCTCGTTCAAGCGCTGAATGAATTTATTTTGGACGAGCACTCGAAAGCGCCAAGCTCGAACGAGTCCGTTTTCTCCTTGGACGACATTGTCAATATGTTTAAGTGGCTCTTTCGGCAGCTGTGGAAAGACAACACGGAATCCTCTTCGCCGAGTGCAGACGATGCTGATACTTCTCTCAAAGAAGAGCAGGAGTCGGAAGCTGTTTCCGGAGAACCCGACAATACCCCCGAAATATTCCGCTATATGTCCCTCTCTCGCTTTATCCAGCTGATTACACAGGGACTTTATATTGCTTCGGCAAATAATTTTGAGGACTCATTCGATTGTCGCTTCCCGCCGAAACCTCCGAATAAAAATACGTTTAATTGTTTGTCGTCATTTTTTTCTCGTTACGGAAGAAACTGTTTTAGATGCCCTCGGGATTTAATAGTAAATATTATAGGTTTTTACAGACGCCGTCATGGCGGGGCGAAAGACAGTCAATTAACCGATATAAAGATTGACGCCATCAATAATATATTCATGTCAAACCCGCTTGCCGCCCTCTGCGAATTGTTCGGCATATTGGAAGCAGAATCAAAAAAATCAACGTTCATTAGTTGTTGGTGTGCGACACCTGAAGAATCCTATCTGCTTTGGAAAACCTACGGCAAGGACGGCGTGCGTATAAAAACAACCGTAAAAAAATTCAAGGATCTCATCAGGAAGAGGGCGGAAACACGCAATAAGACGTTGTCGGATAACCCGAAAGAATCTTTTGAGAAAGGACAAGTCTACGATGGCGCGCTCAAAGTAACGCAGGATGGCAAGGTTCGCTATATCTCCCAAAAAACGTTTGAATCCGACCAAGCGTCAGAATCGAAAACGGGCTGCCAGAAACAAAATTGGTTTTTTACAAAAGTCAGCGCATACGAAGGAGAAAAGGAGTATCGTTTTGTTTTCGGTGCGCGGGACCCCAAAAATGCGCAGGACACCAAAAATGCACCGAATCCCGGAGATGAAGAAAAGCTACGGCAACGCTACCCTAACGGATTAGTCATTAACTCTTTAGACACTTTATTCATCGACGAAGTGAGGATATCTCCATTCTTTACCGAGCTTGAGTTCGACGCACTGAAAACCACTATTACGGCCTTGGGAATTGATGACAAGAAAATCAAACATTCAACATTGCAGATAACCCGATGATTTTTTTACGGAGCTAAGAAAGATTATGAAGAAAACAAAAACATTGCTGATTTTGTCAATTTTGGCGGGAGCGTGGCTGGGAGCCGCCATCGGATTTGCGGAGGAGCGTTCGCCGGAACAGATTCAAACATTGCGCGAAAAAGCGGAGAGCGGGAACGCAGATGCGCAATACAAACTCGGTGAGTGTTATTACAACGGGGACGGCGTTTCGAAGGATTACATGGAAGCCGTTCGCTGGGTTCGCAAGGCGGCGGAGCAAGGGCATGCTGATGCGCAATACATCCTTGGAAGTTTTTATTTTTTTGGGATTCGCGTTCCGCAGGATTACAAGGAAGGCGTTCGCTGGTTGCGCAAATCGGCAGAGCAAGGAAACGCAGATGCGCAAGGCATTCTTGGCGTGTGCTATTACAACGGGGACGGCGGCGTTCCGCAGGATCCTACGGAAGCCGCCCGTTGGCTTCGTAAGGCGGCGGAGCAAGGAAACGCAGTAGCGCAATACTTCCTTGGTTTGTGTTATTACAACGGGAACGGCGTTCCGCAGGATTACAAGGACGCCGTTCGCTGGTTTCGCAAGTCGGCGGAGCAAGGGGAAGCAAATGCTCAATACAGCCTTGGGAATTGTTATTATGACGGACTCGGCGTTCCGCAGGATTACAAGGAAGCTGTTCACTGGGTTCGCAAGTCGGCGGAGCAAGGGAAAGCAGATGCTCAATGCGCCCTTGGCGCGTGTTATGCCAGCGGGAACGGCGTTTCGCAGGATTACAAGGAAGCCGTTCGCTGGTTGCGCAAATCGGCAGAGCAAGGAAACGCAGATGCGCAAGGCGTCCTTGGCGCGTGCTATTACAACGGGAACGGCGTTCCGCAAGATTGTACGGAAGCCGCTCGCTGGTATCGCAAGGCAGCAATGCAAGGACATGCAGGTGGGCAATACATCCTTGGAGGTTTTTATTTTTTTGGGATTGGCGTTCCGCAGAATTACGCAGAAGCATTTCACTGGTGGCGCAAGGCGGCAGAGCAAGGCTATGCAGATGCGCAATACTGGCTTGGGGATTGTTATTACTACGGAAAAGGAGTTCCGCTGGATTTTGAGGAAGCCGTGAAATGGCTCGAAAAAGCTGCAGCCCAAAACCACAAGAGCGCGAAGAAGCTGCTTAGTGAACTTCGCAAAGTAAAAAGATTTTGAGACTTTTAGCGTGGAGAATCCGGATGCCGCCTGTTTGCGCCTGTTGATTCCCGCTCTGCGGGAGAGAAGTTTCCTTAAATTTTTGCCTTCGGCAAAAACAGACTTCACCAGTAGACCAGTTCTCTAGTCCGCCAGTCCACCCCATCTTTAAGCTCTTACGCTTCCGGCTCGATCCATTTTCCTCGGCTTTTGATGAGCGCGATTAGGCGATCGACCGCTTCTTCCTGCGGGATTCCGCGTTCGACGCATTCCTTGCGAACGTAGAGATTTATTTTTCCGGGAGCGCCGCCGACGTAGCCGAAATCCGCGTCTGCCATTTCGCCGGGACCGTTCACGATGCAACCCATCACGCCGATTGTCACGCCGCGCAGATGTCCGGTGCGCGCCTTGATTTCTCTGACCGTGGTTTGAATATCGTATTGCGTGCGTCCGCAACTCGGGCAAGCGATGTATTCCGTCTTCGTCTGCCGCGCGCGCGATGCCTGCAAAATATCGTAGGCGAGCTCGACGTTGCGCTGTGCGGAAGCGGAAAGCTCGACGCTGATCACGTTGCCGATCCCGTCGCAAAGCAACGGTCCGGCGAGCAACGCCGCTTCGACGCGAGCATCGCCGTCGCCGCCGAATTTCGGGAGTGGAGCGATTGTGTTGCGCACGGTGGAGCGTATCCAAATCGGCGCGAAAATTTCCGCGTTCGCGAGCATTTGTGCGAGTTTGCGATAGACGCCGACGGGGTGCGCGTCGGGCGTTTTTCGGCTCGATGTGAAAATGAGTTTGTCCTGCGGAAAATCCGCGAGCGCGGGAACGACCGCCGAGCGCGCTCCCGCCGTTGTATCGACGACGAGTCCGATTCCTTTTTCACGGCAAAGCGCAACCCACTCGGGAATGATTTCCGCGTTCGCCGGATTGAAGCGGCGCTGAATGTAAGTGGCGGATTTTTTCGACGGAGAAAGTTTTGCGAAAAGCGCGGGAACGCTCGTCTTCACGGGATCGAAAACGAATGCGGGAATTTCGTCCTCAAACATCGTCTGCAACTCGCAAGCGGCGGCGAGATCGCTCTCCGTCGCGATGGGCAACACGAGCCCCTCCACGGGTGTTTTTCCGCGCGTCGCGGCGAGAAGCGCCCGCAGATCTTTCACGATTTCGGCAAGCGGTTTTTCGACGTCCGCGAACACGAAAACGCGAGGCGGATCGTCCACGGAAATTTTTTTGCCCAAGCCGAGTTCTGCGGGAACGATTTTTCGCCAATGGAAAGAAAACGAAGCGACATCGGTGTCGCGCACGGGCGCGGGAACGGGATTGGAGTTGCTCGGCGTAGTGCGGATTTGGTCGATTCGCGAAGTGATTTCGCGGCACGCGGGAAGCTCGTTCACGGGATCTTCTGTGAGGGAAACGCGGATCGTGTCGCCGATGCCGTCGAGCAACAGCGAGCCGATTCCGATTGCGGATTTGATTCGCGCGTCCTCGCCCTCGCCCGCTTCGGTAACGCCGAGATGAATCGGATAATTCATTCCGTTGTCGCGCATTTCTTTCACGGCAAGGCGATAAGCCTCAATCATCACTTTCGTGTTGGAAGATTTCATCGAAAGGACGATGTCGTAAAAGCCCTCCGTTTCGCAAATACGCACGAACTCCATCGCGGCGGCGACCATTCCCGCCGGCGTGTCGCCGTAGCGGTTCAACGTGCGATCGGAAAGCGAACCGTGATTTGTGCCGATGCGCAAAGCGCGTCCGAGCTCCTTTGCGCGGCGAATGAGCGGAGAAACCGCTTCCGCAACGCGATCCAGCGCTTCCGCATACTCGGCGTCCGTGTAATCGTGCGGGAACGATGCGCGACGATCCGCGTAATTTCCCGGATTGATGCGCACTTTTTCGACGTGCTCGATTGCTTCCATCGCCGCCGCCGGCAAAAAATGAATATCGGCGACGAGCGGTTGAGAAAATCCCGCCGCGCGAAAATCGCGATGAATTTCGCGCAACGCGCGCGCCGCTTCCACCGTCGGCGCCGTGATGCGAATCAACTCGCTGCCCGCCTCCGCAAGCCGAATGCACTGTGCAACGGTCGCGGGAACGTCGAGCGTGTTCGTCGTCGTCATCGATTGAAGCCGAATCGGATTGTCGCCGCCGATTCCGACGCCGCCGACAACGACTTCGCGAGTGGGGCGACGCACGGTATTAAAACGAGAAAGCGCGTAACTCATGAAAACAGGAAAGAAGTTCGGAAAATGATACTCCCGATGTTTTGTTTTTCAACCCAAACGCAAAAAACTTCAATCGTTCGGAATGTATTCTTCGAGCTCGAACGTCGGCACGGAAAGCGCATCATCGCTCGCGGGAACGGCTTCCGGCGCGGCGGGAACGGTCAAATAAAGTTCTTTCCAACGCGAAAGCACCGCGGCGACAACCGGTGCCGCTGCGCCGCCGCCGCCGATGTTTTCTCCGGGAAGTCCTTCGAGCACAACGGTAACGGCGATGCGCGGATCACGCGCGGGAGCGAACGCGGTGAACCACGCGAGCGTTGTTTTTTCCGCTTTGCTCCATTGCGCGGAACCGGATTTCGCCGCGATTTCCAAATCTTTCACGCGTGCTTTTTTCCCCGTGCCGTAGGCGACGCATTCCGTCATGCCGCGAAGAATTTCGCCGTAGGCTTCGTCGGAGATCCCGAGCGGTTCGCCGCCGTGATTGACGCGGGAACGCCCGGCGGAATCGACGCGCGCGGGATCGTGCACGACGGACGGACGCGTGCGCGTTTCTTTTCGTGCGAGCGATGCCGTCATGCACGCGATGTGAAGCGGCGATGTCAGATTAAAGCCCTGCCCGATTGCGGCGTTGGTCGTATCGCCGGCGACCCAGCGCCCGCGCCCGTCCGCGAGTTTGTGCGCGGGATCGGCAACGACGAGTTTTCCGAGCACGTCGGATTTTGCTTCGTCAAGTTCCACGGGAACGTGTTCGCCGAAACCGAAACGACGCGCCTCGGCGGCAATCGGCTCGATACCGAGAATGAGCGCGGCGTTGTAGCAGTAAACGTTTGAAGAAACGCGAATCATTCGGGCGAGATCGACTTCGCCGAAAGCGACGAGATCGTGTTCGGGCTTGCGTTGGCGATTCACCGTGAGAAACGCTCCGCAATTGAATTTTTCTTTCGGTCCGATCGGTCCCGACGGACGCATCGCCGCCGCGGAATGCGGAGAAATTTTCGCGATGACTTCGGAATCGTTGTAGGTTTTCGAGTGCATCGCCGCGACTGCGGTGATGAGCTTAAACGTCGAGCCCGGAGGATAGCGCCCGATGAGTGCGCGGTTCCAGAGCATTCGATTTTCTTCGAGCATTTTGTAATACTCGGCGCTGAAACCGTCGATGCCTTCCCGCGGATCAAAAGTCGGCGCGGAAGCGAGCGCCAAAATTTCGCCCGTGCGCACGTCCATTGCGATGACGGCGCCGGCGCGGGAACGCGAACCCAACGCTTCCTCGGCAGTTTTCTGAAGCTCGAGATCGATTGACGAAACGAACGGCGCGCCTTTCTCGGGCTTGCGTTCTTCGAGTTTTTTGTGGAGGTAGCCCATGTTGTCCACCTGCCAAAGTTGGTAGCCGTCGCGCCCGCGAATCGTATCGTCGTAGCGGCGCTCGATCCCGAAACTTCCCTGTTTTCCCTCCCGCGCGGTTACGCGCATGTTTCGGCTTTCTTCGGGCAAATCTTCGCGCGAATCGCCGAAGTCTTTTTCAAGTCGCCCGAGCAAATGCGCGGCGAGCGAACCGTGCGGATACGTGCGCTCGGAATCGACGTAAAGCTGCTCCGGCGCATCCGTCGGGAACGCTTCGACGAAGTGCGCTTTTTCCTCTTCGGAAAGTTTTTCCGCCAGCGGGAACGGCAAAACGCGTTTCCCGCCGAGATACCGCGCAACGGCGGCGGGATCGAGCACGCGGGAACGCCCGATCGCCCTATTCACGCGGTCGAGATGTCGCTGCACGACTTTCGTCATCGCTCCCGCGCGCAACGCCGCGACATCGATTTTCATGCCCGGAAAATTTTTCCGTTCCTGTTTTGCGGCGCGAATGTCCTTGCGCGCTTCGACGGAAAATTCCTCGCGCAACGAGCCCAAATCGATGACGACGGAATAGCGCGGACGGCTCGAGACGAGCGTCTTCCCGTGTCGATCCAAAATATCGCCGCGCGCGGCGGGAACGGTGATGTAGCGCGAGCTTTGGCTGTCGAACTGCCGCAGGAATTCATCGCGATTAAAAATTTGCCGCGCCGCCAATCCCGCGAGCACGTAAAACAGCGCCGCAAAAATCATTGCGCAAATCGCGAGAACGCGCCCGGGGCGAATTCCTTTTTGTCGAGCCTCGTTCAGCAACGCTCTCATTCTTCTTCCACCTCCCGCTCGGAAACGAGATCCGCTCCGCAAATGCGATACGCCGAAACGATCGCTTCAAAAAACCACCAACCTGCAAGCACGATGAAAATTGACGATGCGAGCGCATCCGCAAAAAATCCGAGCCAAAACGCGGAAGAATCGATTCGGTCGCTCCCGAGCGCACACGCCCAAAGCAGAAAAATCGCAAAGTTCACGCCGAGCGCGCAACCGAGCCAATGCCGCGGCGACGATGTGTCCACATACGCTCGCAGAAAACGCAGCGAAAAAAAGAAAATCGCCATCCACATCACGCCGAAGCCCGTTGTCGAAGGCACGTTCAGCGCCGTTTCGCCGAAGAGCGCGACTTCCGGCAACGCGCCGCCGAGCGCCGCCGTTTCCATTTTTTCAAACGGGATCGGCAACGAAACATCAAAAAGAAAACCGCTCGCCAACACCGCCGCAAATCCGCGCGCCAACGGCATCAACAACGCAGGAACGACGACGAGAATCCCCGGCGCAAAAATCGTCAGATTCAGCGGCGCGAGCGCGTCCGAAAGCGTTCCCGCGAGAAAAATCCAGATGTAGGCGATTGCGCACGCGGGCACCCAGTAAAGCAAGCCGCAGGAAAAAAGTTTTCGAAAAATGTTTTTCATCGTCTTCGCTCCGTCGCAACGCGCGCTTTAATTTTCCGCGGAAACGGGCACTTCCAACACGTCCGACATCACGGGAACGAGAATCGCCGCTTCCTCGATTGACGCGAGATTTTGAGCGGGTTCGACGACGGCTTCGCGGAAAACGCCGTCCGACGAACGCGCGGGCGTTCCCGCGAGCGAACCGATTCGCAGCCCCGCCGGAAAAATTCCGCCAAGTCCGGAAGTGATGACGTCCGTGCGCGTGCCGTTTTCCGGAAAAACCGTTCCCGCCGGAATGTCTCCGATGCGTCCGGTTGCGCGGGAAAACGGCGAAGCGCCCGCGCCCTGATAGGTTACCGCGATTTTTTCCTCGCCGGAAAGCATGGCGGAAATTCGAAACGACGGCGAAGAAATCAACTCGACAACGCAGGTGTCCGAAAACACGTCGCGCACGCGACCGACAACGCCGTAAGCGTTCACCACCGGACACCCGGGGCGCACGCCGTCTTTTTTCCCGCGCCGCAACACGATTTGTTGCCACCACATTCCGAGCCGCCTTTGCGCCACGCGCGCGGGAACGGTGCGATAATCCGGGCGCGACGGCATGCCGAGCAACGCTTCAAGGCGCGCGTTTTCATCGCGAAGCCCGGACGCAGCGGCGATTTCATACTGCATCGTCGCTGCAAGTCGGGAAGCATCGCGCCCGGCGCGAATTAAATCATCACGACTGCGGGAACGCAGCTCCCAGTAGCGCGCCAAATCACTCATGCGCGACGACAGCACGAACGCGGGCGCCTCAAATTCATACGCCGCTTCGTAAACCGCGCGACGAACGGCGGCGGGAACGAACCACCACGCGATCATTCCCGCGAAGAGAAAAACGAAGGGACGCAAATTTCGGGTTTCCGGTGTCATCGTCGGATTTGCGGGAACGGCTTTCGTCGCCGGCGGGAACGCCGTCTCGGAGAATTTTTCCGAGCGCGGACGTTTTCAAAAAAACTTAACGCCGGAACGAATTCCAGTTCGAGTTTTCGATGATCGTTCCCGTGCCGTTGGCGACGCAACGCAACGGATCTTCGGCAACGAAGAACGGAATGCCCGTCTTTTCGCTCAAAAAGCGATCGAGCCCGCGAATCTGCGCGCTCCCGCCGGCGAGCACCGCGCCGCGATCGAGCAACTGACCGGCGGATTCCGGCGGGCAAACTTCCAACGTTTTGGAAATGCCCTCGAGAATGTCATCGAAATTGTGTTTGAGCGCTTCGCGCACTTCCGTCGAATTTATCGTCTGCGCGCGCGGCATTCCCGAAATGGAATCGCGCCCGCGAATTTCAAAGGAAAGTTCCTGATCCAGCGGATACGCAGAACCGATTTGCAGTTTGACCTGCTCCGCCGTTTTCGAAGCGATGACGAGCCCGTAGGCGTTTTTCACGTAGTTCACGATGCTCTTGTCAAATTCGTCGCCGCCGACGCGAATACTTTTCGCCGCGACGATCCCGCCGAGCGAAAGCACCGCGATTTCCGACGTGCCGCCGCCGATGTCCACGATCATGGACGTTTCCGATTCGCCCACGGGAAGCCCCGCGCCGAGTGCCGACGCGATCGGTTCCGGAATCGTCTGCACGTGTTGCGCTCCCGCGCGATACGCGGAATCTTTCACCGCGCGTTCCTCGACCGGAGTGATGCCGAACGGCACCGCAATCACGACCGTAAGATGCGTCAGAAACGAATGTTGCCCCGCCTTGCGGATAAAATAGCGCAACATGTGCTCGCTGACTTCAAAATCGGCAATCACGCCGTTTTTCATCGGACGAATGATTTCAATTCCCTCCGGAACCAAATCCGCCATGCGTTTCGCGTCCTCGCCGATTGCGAGCGGACGGCGCGTTTTCGTGTCGATGGCGACGAAGCTCGGTTCATTCATGATGATGCCGCGCCCTTTGACGTAAACGAGAACGTTTGCCGTTCCCAAGTCGATACCGATTGCCGTCGAAAAAATTCCGGGAATGTTTTTAATCATAGCTTCCAAAAAAACGTTTTCACTAAGGAAACATCACGGCGAAAACCTTGTCAAGAGACGCGTCGAAAAGCCGTTCCCGCGATTCCCGAAAAAAAAAGAATTTATGACGGCGAAGTTTCGGGGTTATACTGCTCGGCATTATGGTCACGGAACTCATTCTTGCGGTAGATCTCGAAGATAAAGAGACGGCGAAAAAATTTCTCGCGCCCCTGCGCGGCGAGCTTTCTTGGGTAAAGCTCGGTTTGCAAATGTTTTTGAAATACGGTCCCGCGATCGTGGACGAATTTGCCGATGCGGGCTTCAACGTTTTTCTCGATCTCAAGCTGCACGACATTCCGAACACCGTCGCTTCCGCAATCAAAAGCCTGCGCGGACGCCCTTGCGGCATGCTGACGATTCACACGCTCGGCGGCGCCGAAATGATGCGCCGCGCGCTCGATGCCGCGTCCGACGCGCTCCCGCAGACGCGCCTGCTCGGCGTTACCGTGCTCACGTCGATGAACGATGCGCAACTCGCCGGAATCGGCGTTCCGCGTTCGCCGATGGCGCAAGTGGAAATTTTGGCAAAACTCGCCGCAGACGCGGGAATGCGCGGTCTCGTCTGCTCGCCGCTTGAATTGCCGGCGTTGCGCCGTTTTCTCGGCGAGGAAATCGCGCTCGTTACGCCGGGCATTCGCCCGAAAAGCGCCGCGCTTGACGACCAAAATCGCGTGATGACGCCTGCCGAAGCCGCGCAAGCGGGAGCGAGTTTCATCGTGGTCGGGCGCCCGATTTTGAAAGCCGACGATCCCGTTGCCGCCGCGCGCGCGATTCGCGCGGAACTCGGCTAAGCCGAAAGCCGGAAAAATTCCCGCGTGTTCGCCGCAGTAAGCGCGTCGAGCGACTCTGCGGGAACGCCGAACAGCTCGGCGGCAAATTCGAGCGTCTCGCGCAAAAACGCGGGTTCGTTGCGGCGACCGCGCCGTTTCGCGGGAGCGAGATACGGACAATCCGTTTCGAGCATAAGCCGGCTCGTTCCCTGCGCGAGCGCGGCGCGGCGCACGTTCCCGGCGTTTTTGTAAGTCAGCGTTCCCGTGAAAGAAACGCGACCGCCGCGCGCGACAACTTCCCGCGCTTCCGCTTCGTCTTCGGAAAAACAGTGAAACTGCACCGTCCGCCAATCCGCGCCGGAAGCGTCGATGATTTCCGCGCATTCGTGAAACGCCTCGCGCGCGTGAACGACAATCGGAAGCGAAAATTTTTTCGCCAAAGAAAGCTGACGCGCGAACGCCGCACGTTGCCGCGCCATCACGCGCTCCGCTTCCGCCGCGTCCTCAGTCAACCGATGCCTGTCGAGCCCGATTTCGCCGATGGCGACCGGACGCGGGAACGCGGTTTCAAGAAAATGTTCGAGCGCATCGATTTCCGCTTCAAAATTTTCGCCGAGCTCCGTCGGGTGAAATCCGGCGGTGTAGAAAATTTTTCCGGGAAAAGCCTCGGCGAGCCCGCGATAAATTTCGCGATCCTCGGCGTTCGTTCCCACGGCGACAAACGCCGAAACGCCCGCAGATTCCGCGCGCTCCAGCACGGAAGCAAGCTCTCCCGCGCGGAAAAATTCGTCCAAATGGCAATGGCAATCAATCACGTTTTTTTTCAAAAAAAATTCGGGAACGCGTGCGCTTCATTCTGTCGCGGAGGGAACGTCCGCTTCCTCCGTCGTCGTCGCGGGAGCGGAAGAAATCAGCGTCCGAAAACGCTCGCGCAATTCTTCAAAACGCGGATCGCCCGAAAACGCAATGTAGCCGAGCGCGGAAAATACCGCCGCGAAAAAAATCACGATAAGCACGGAAATAATCGGGAACCGCGACGGGCGCGCCGGACGCCGCTCAGCGCGTTTCGGCGAAACTTTTTTTTCGGCGCGCGCGGGAACGTCCGCAACTTTTTCTTCGTTTTCGGGAACGCTCGCGGGCGCTTCGGCGGGAGCGGACGGCGCATCATCTGCGAACTCGGAAACATCCGGAAAATTTTCTTCGGGAACGTTTTCGTTTTCGAAATTTGCGGGAACGGCAACGGGCGCGAGCTCCGTCGGCACGGCGGTTTGCGCTCCGGTGTCGGGATCGACACGCACGACTGCGGACGCCGTCGCCGCGAGATTTTTCGATTCGCGATAGACGCGACAGGCTTCTTCGTAAGCGGCGCGGCAACGTTCGTATTCCGCGCGCACGCGTTGCACTTCGAGAAGCTGTTCCCGTTGCAAGCGATACGCTTCGAGCCGGCTTTCGTAAAGTTGCTGGGCGGAAGCGGCGGCGCGGGAACGCATTTCCTCGTCGGAAAGAATTTCCGGCGCAACATCGGGAAGAGTATCGGATTTTTGGGGAGCCATCGTCGTTTTTCCTTTTTCTGAAAAGAATTAAAAAAAGGCGCTCGGCGGTTGGCGAATTAAAAATTAGCGATTGCCACGCCTCGGGAAATCCCGAAAATCAGCGTTGCTTTGCCGATGCCCGACCTCGAAACGAACCCGCCGCCGTTCCCGCGCCGCGTCATAAACGCGTTGCTCGATTTGCTGTTCCCGCGGCATTGTCTCGTGAACGGAACGTTTCCGGGAAATTCGCCTTATCGTTTTCTCTCGCGCGAGGGACGCTCGCAACTGCGCTTCATCGAAGACGAATGTTGCCCGACTTGCGGCGCGCCGCGCCCGTCGCTCATCGGCGAACTCGGACAATGTTCATTTTGCCGCGACCGAAAATTTTTCTTCGCACGTTCCCGCAGTCTCGTCGTGTATGACGATGCCGCGCGAAAAATCGTCCACGCCGTGAAATACGCTTCGACGCATGCCGCGCTCGGCGACCTCGCGATGATCGCCGCGGAAGAAGAAATTTTTCGCCGCCACCTTGAAAATTCGACGCTCGTTCCCGTGCCGCTTTCCCGACAAAGTCTCGCTCGGCGCGGCTACAATCAAAGCGAAATTTTCGCACGCGAACTCGCGAAAAAAATCGCGGGAACGCGCGTCGAAAAATTGCTCGTGCGGACGCGCGACACGGGAACGCAAACGAAGCTCAGCGCGATTTCGCGTCGGCTGAACGTGCGCGGAGCGTTTGCCGTTCCCGCAAAATTTGCGGAAAAAATCGACGCGGGAACGCGCTACGTGCTCATCGACGATGTTTTCACGACCGGCTCGACGCTGAGCGAATGCGCCCGAGCGCTGAAAAAATCGGGCGCGAAAAACGTGTTCGCCGCCACGTTTGCGCACGGATAAAAAACGCGTTCCCGCGCGCGGCGGCGGGAGCGTCAGCGTTTTGAAAAATTCGGCGCGAGCAGCGATTCTTCGTCCGTGCGCACAACGTTTGCGCCGTTCCCGCACTGCGCGCGAAAAGCAAGAAAACTGCGGCGATGAGAATCGAACACGGGCCACACAAGCGTGCGATCGCCCGGCGGAATTTCCGCAGAATCGATTTCTTCCCGCGAAAAAAATCCGAACTGCCCTTCGTCGATTTCCGGCGGAAGCGCGTCGATGGGTTTGAGACAATCGAAAAGGAACATCAGCCAATGCCCGCTTCCCTCGTATGAACGCTCCGAAACCATTCCGAAAAGATGCAAATCGGACGCGCCGAGACGCAAACCCGTTTCCTCAAACGCTTCGCGGCAAGCGCACTCGAACGGAGATTCGCCCGTCGCCATTTCGAGCTTTCCGCCGACAGGACTCCAGCGCCCCTTGTTGGGCGATTTTCGGCGCTGAATCATCAAAAATTTTCCGTTCCCGTCGCGAATAAAAATCAAAACGCTGATTTTGAACGGCAACGTTGCCGCCGTGGAATTTCCTGCCGTGTCCATAAATTTTGCGGCGCACATTTTACGCGGAGCGTTCCCGCAGCTTCAAGCCGCGATTTTTATCGGGCGTCTTGGCGCGGAAACGCTCATTCTTTCGGAGAAGCGGGGACGGCGGCGGCGGGAACGTCTTCGGCGAGCAAGGCGCGAGCGCGTTCGAACACGGCGAGATTGCGTTTTTGCAAGCGTCCGGGTGTCAATTCGAGTTCCTTGCAAACGCGCGTGAACATCGCCAAATCTGCGGCGAGGAGCATTTTTTCTTCCGACGAAAGTTTTCCGCCAAAATCGACGGCGAGCATTCGGCGGGAAATGCGCTCGGCGAACGCGTCGGCGACTTTCAGCTTAAACCGCGGGAACGCGCTTCCGCGCAAACGCGCCGCGTCCTGCGGGAACGTTTCCGCAAACGAAATCCACACTTCCGCCGCGCCCGCAAAATCGCCGGCGTCCACGCGCGCGTCCAACGCCGCGCGATATGCGGCAACGGGATTCGCGTGCACGATTTCGGCGGGTTCGCCGTTCGCGTCCGGATTTTTTTCCGCGCCGGGAAACAGCAGAAACGCAACGGCGAAAATCAAGGCGACGACAACGGCGGAAATTCCCAAAAATTTTGCCGTTCCCGCGATGTCCGAGAAACGCTTCGGCGACGCGTCTTCGGCGGAAGAATTTTCGGCGAGATTTTCCGGCGCGGGCGCGGGAACGTCGGCGTCCGGCGCGAGCTGCGACGGCGAAAGTTTTTCTTCGGGAACGTCTTCTTCGACGGCGGATTCTTCGGATTTTTTCGGCAAAGATTCGTGCGAAAAATTTTCCGGAGGCGTTCCCGTGCGAGCGCATTCCGCGAACGCGGTTTTCGGCGCGCGCAACACGGAAAGCGGCGCAAGGAAATCGAGCACGAAATCGCCGGGACGAAGCACGCCGTGATTTTTGTCCTCGATCATTCGCCAAAGAAAACGCCCGGCGCCGTATTTTGAACAAATGCCCGTGGAGAAAGCGATTTCCCAAGAATTTTCCGCGCCGAGCGTTTCCGAAGATTCGGCGAAAAGCCCGAGCACGGTTTCCGTCATCGATTCGTCGCCGATAAAAACGACGGCGCGCGCATCGCCGCGCGGGCACAGAAGCGCCGCGTTGCCCGCGTCGCCGGTCAGCGCTTCCCAGCGTCGCGCCGGGAGCAACGATTCTCCGTTGCGGCGCAAAATCTCTTGCGGGAGCGATTCGTCATCGTCCAAAAATCTCGGCGCGCCCGAAAACTTTTCGCACCAACCGCGAAAACGCAACGCGATTTCCGCCGGCGGGAGCAGCGAGGAAATTTCGCTTTCGTGAAAAATGAGATGGTGCACGACGCTGTTCGGGCGTCCGAAATCGTCCGTTCCCGCGTCGCCGGCACGCGTCAGAATATAAAGTTTTTCGTTCCCGCCGGAATACGAACGAAAAAGAAAAACCGTCGGACGCGATCCCTCCGGCGGTTCATAAACGCTCATCTTTTCAAGTTCCGCGACCGTGCGTTCCCGCAACGATGCGTGGCGCGCCACCGTGCAAAATCCCGAACGCCCCGGTGCAAGCCCCGCACACGCGGAAGTAAAGATGAGCTGGCGCATTTTTCTTAGCTTTGCTTTTGTTCAAGGCGCAATGCGTAAAGCGTTTTTAATTACACTTTTCGCACTGCGCCGCAAACGGCGCCGAACGGCGCGTTCAGTTGTTCAAGCCGAACGCCGCGTGAATCGCGCGAACGGCATCGTCCGCCTTTTCGGGAGCCACGCCCACGGAAATTTTGATTTCCGAAGTCGTGATGAGCTCCGAATTGATCCCGGCATCGGAAAGCGCGCGGAACAGCGTTCCCGCGACGCCCGGGTGCGATGTCATGCCGACGCCGACGATTGAAACTTTCGCGATTTCGCCCGACGAACGGAACGTTCCCGCGCCGAGTTTTTTCAGCGTTGCGCCGATTACTTTTTCCGCGCAGCCGACTTGGTCGGTGTTCACGGAAAACGTCAGATTCGCCGAGCCCGGCGTTTTCGCAACGTTTTTCACAATCATGTCCACGCTCACGGAAGCCTCGCCGAGCGCGTCGAAAATCGCCGCGAACGCGGCGGGTGAATCGGGAAGATCGCCTACCGTGACGCGCGTCTGCGTGCGGTCGAGCGCGACGCCGGCGACAACGGCGTCCTCCATCGTTTTTTCAAAATCTTTCACAATAGTTCCGGGTTGATCGTTAAAGGATGAGCGCACTTCGAACGTGACGCCGTATTTTTGCGCAAACTCGACGGAGCGAGACTGCATGACTTTTGAGCCGCTCGACGCGAGCTCGAGCATTTCCTCGTAGCAGATGCGTTTCAGTTTTTTCGCGTCGACGACGATGCGCGGATCTGCGGTGTAAACGCCGTCCACGTCCGTGAAAATCTGGCAAATGTCCGCTTTGAGCGCCGCCGCGAGCGCGATTGCGGTGAGGTCGCTCCCGCCGCGCCCGAGCGTTGTAATTTCGCTCTTGGAGGAAATACCCTGAAATCCCGCGACGATGACGACTTTGCCTTCGTCCAGCCGCGCCTTGATGTCGCCGCCCGTGAGTTTGGCGATGTGTGCGCGGGAATGAAGCGTGTCCGTGATGATTCCCGCCTGCGCTCCCGTGCGGGAAACCGCGGGAACGCCGATCGCGTGAAGCGCGAGCGCCGTCAGCGCAATCGTTTCCTGTTCGCCGGTGGCGAGAAGCATGTCCATCTCGCGTTCGCTCGGCGTTGCGGAAATGGATTTCGCGCGTGCGATGAGTTCGTTGGTCACGCCGCTGCGCGCGGAAACGACGACAACGACCTGATGCCCCTCCGACCAGTAGCTTTTGATCTTCGCGGCGACGTTTTTGATGCGGTCAACATTCCCTACGGAAGTTCCGCCGTATTTTTGAACAATCAGCATTTTGCTAAAAAGTTCGCTCATTAAAATGTCCCGCGCACGGAAATTCAAGCCCGTAAGCGGACTGGTGAACTGGAGGACTGGTGAACTGGTCAACTGGTGAAGTGTGATTTTTGCCGTAGGCAAAAATTTAAGGTGAGCGTTATTCATTATTCGCTATTAGTTATTCACTAAAAAAAACTCTCCCGCAGAGCGGGAATCAACAGGCGCGGAGCGCCGAATCAACTTTTCAACTCCTCAACTTTTTCGCGGGAACGCACGCCATTTCCTCGATTGCCAATTTTTGAGTTTCCCGAGAAAATACGCGCCATGCCCGAGGCAGAACCGCAAAAACCCAAAATCAAACTTTGGCTGATCGCCGCCGCAATCGCGCTCGTCGCCGCTTTTCTTTTTCAATGGAAAAACGGAATCGACCAAGCGGCGATCGCGCAGACGGACGCGGGCGAAGTTGTTCGCGTCCGCGCCGAACGCGTTCCCGCGGCGGGCTTCCGCATTTTTTTCAACGGAAACGCCGGCGATTTTTCCGAAGCGTTGCTCTGCGACGACGGCGGGAACGTGCTCTGCGTGCTTGCGCGCGATGCGGGAAACGAAAATTTTTTCCGCGTTCCCGACGATTTTGATTCGGAAAAAATCGCGCGGGAACGCTTTCTGCGCATCGTCGTTCCCGCGCTGAAATCCGAGGGAAAACCCGTGGTGCTCGTCGCCGAAAATCCTTTCCGAAAATAAAAAAAATCGCCGGCGTTTTGCTTTCGCATTTTCGATTTTTGCAATGCTTTCTTCCGTCATCGACATCGGTTCAAATTCCATAAAAATGCTCGTCGCCGAGGGCGTGAACGCCGTTCCCGTTTTCGCGGCGCACAGCGACACGCGACTGTCGCCGAACACCGACGGCGCGCGGGAACGCATTCCCGAAGCGGCATTCGCGGCGGGCGTGGAAGTCATTCGCGGCTTTGCGGAAAAAGCGCGGGAATTTTCGCCGGCGCGCTCGGCGATTGTCGGCACGAGTTTGCTCCGCACGGCGGAAAACGCGCACGAATTTGCCGATGCCGTTTTTCGCGCCACGGGAACGCCGTTGCGCATTCTTTCCGGAATTGAAGAAGCGAAACTCATCGCCGCCGGAGTTGCCGGCGATCCCGCCGTGCGCCTGCCCTGCGCGATTTTTGACCTCGGCGGCGGAAGCCTTGAATTTATCGCGAAACCCGAAGCGCCCGACGAAATTTTCGAAATGAGTCGCCCGCTCGGCGCCGTTCGAATGATGCGAAAATTTTTCGCCGATGCGGCGGGAAAAATTCCTGCGACGGAAATTTCCGCGTTGCGTCGCCACGTGCGCGAAAGCGTTGCCGATGCGCTCCCGGGAAAAATTCCGCCGGGCGCGAACGCGGTGTTTTGCGGCGGCGTAGCGAAGCTCTGCGCGCAACTTTGCGGGAACGCTCTCACCGAAGAAGTTTCCTCTGAATCGCTCGAAGAATTTCTGCGCAAGGTGTGCGCGCAAACGCTCACGGAGCGCATTGCCGCCGGCGTTCCCGCGAAACGCGCGGACATTTTTCCCGCCGCCGTCGCGACGCTTGCGGAAGTTTGCCGGCTCTGCGCGTTCCCGCGATTTCGCGTTTCCGAGCGCAATCTGCGCTACGGGCTTTGCGCCGAGCTCAACGCGGGTGCCGAGTTCTGAACGCCGCCGAAAAAAAACGTTTTTCAAAAAAAATCATGTCTTCCGAAAACGCCGTTGTTCCGATGATTTGGCAAGCCGCGCTCGCTGCGGCGGGGCTTTGCGCGGTGGTCGTGCAAATTTTCGTCGCGCGACGCCGAGCACCGACGGAAAGCGTTCCCGCGTGGAACGCGCGCGCGCCGAACGTGCTCGGATTCCTCGGCGTCTGCGTGTTTTGTCTGCTCGCGGCGAGCCTGCTCTGCTCCGCCCTCGCGCAAACGCTTTTCCCGAATTTTGATTTTTCCGCGAACCCGCAAATGCTCGTGCCGCCGATTCAGACGCTCGCGCTCGTCGCGTTGCTTGCCGCGATTCGATTTTTCCCGGAAGCGTTCCCGCAAAAATTCGACGCGCCGCGCGAAAAACGTTCCCGCGATTGGCTTTCGCCGAAAAATCCGTTCGGCGTTCCCGCGCTTTTCCTAAGCGGATTTTTCGCGACCGTCGCCGCCGCGCTTTTCATCAAAACCGCCGTCAGTTTTTTGCCGGAAAACGTGCGCGCGATTTTTGCGGAAAAACAGGAACTCGTCGATGCGCTCATGCGAAGCGATCCGCTTGTCATCGCGTTTTGCGTTCCCGCGATTGCGGTGTTCACGCCGATAATCGAAGAAATCATTTTCCGCGCGGGGCTTTATCGCTTGCTCAAAAGCAAACTTCCTGCCGTTCCCGCCGCCCTCGCATCGAGCGTGATTTTCGCGTTGCTCCACGATGCGCCCGTCGCTTACCTGCCGCTGACGTTGCTCGGTTGCGTGCTTTGTCTCGCCTACGAAAAAACCGGACGTCTCGCCGCGCCGATTCTCGTTCACGCGCTTTTCAACGCAAACACCCTGCTTTGTCTTGCGCTCGCGCAATGAGCGTTCGCCGCGTTTCGCGAAAAGATTTTGGACAAACCGAAGATTTCCGCTTTAATTTTCGAACATGAAATTTTTCCGCATCATTTCGCTTTTCCTGCTCGCGCTCGTTCCCGCGGCGCTCTTCGCGCAAACGGATTTTCGTCGGCTCGAACCCGCCGAAGCCGCCGCCGTGCTCGAAGAATTTCGCGCGTTTCGCATGAGCGGCGACGCGTGCATGAAATTCACCATCACGCATCTCCTGCGCAAAAGCGACGAGGAAAAACATTTTGCGGGAACGCTCTTCGTCACGTGGGAAAATTCCGCGCCCGTTCTGCGCATCGAAATCCGCTCGCTCGCCGATTCCTCCGCTCCCGCGAAAAAATTTCTCCTGCGCGGCGGGAACGCACCCGAGCTTTGGACGCTCGACGAAAAAAATCAACCCGTGCGTCTCGACCGACTTTCCACGCGTCCGTTTTTCGAAAATCTCATCTTCACGCCGTTCGATTTGCAAACGCCGTTCGTTTATTGGAGCAATGCCGAATACGAGCGCACAAAACGTTTTCGCGGGCGCCCCGTGCATTTTTTCAAAATGACGCCGCCGGCGGATTTTCGCGCCGTGCACCCCGATGTTTCCTGCGTGCGAATCGGTTTCGACCGCGTGTACAACGCGCTCGTTTCCGCAGAAGTTTTCGATGCCGACGGAAAAAAACAGAAGACTTTTTCGCTCTCCGGCGTGCAAAAAGTTCAGGAACAATACACGATCCGCGAGCTTGAGCTGCGCGATGAAAAAACGCGCGACAAGGACGAATTCATCGTTCGCGCCGCCGCAATGAATCTGAAATTGCCGCGCACCGCGTTCACGCCCGAGGGGCTCGCCGAACCCGCGCCCGCCGTTCCCGCCTCGCGTTTTTCGCGTTTATGAACGGAGAAAAATTTTTCGCGCAGCGGAATTTTCAGAGAATCCGCAAACCGCGATAAACTCGCGGAACGCGCTTGGTAATTGAAACAAGTGCTTCCCACGGAATGCAATCGCCCCACGCGCAAAATTCTTCGATGCCGATGCACGCGCCCGCGCTCTCGCCGATGAGCGTCACGGAATCGCCGACCGCGATTTCCGGCAACGCGCTCGCGTCGATAAGCGTTTGATCCATCGTCACGCGCCCGATCACGGGAACGCGGTGCCCGCGCACGATGACTTCCGCGCGGTTGCTCGCGGCAGTCGGAATCCCGTCGCCGTAGCCGGCGGTAACAATCGCCACGCGAGAATCGCGCGGAAGCGTGAACGTGCGGTTGTAGCTTACCGGCGTTCCCGCAGGAAGCGTTTTCACCAGCCCGACGCGGGAACGAAACGCAAGCACCGGCTCCGGCGAAATTTTTTCAAAAAGCGAACCCGGCGCAGGCTTCCAACCGTATTGGAGAATGCCGACGCGCACGGCGTTGAACGGGCGTTCCCGCGAAAACGTTTCCAGCCCGGCGGAATTGTCCGCGTGAATCGTGAGGCGTTCCCGCAAATCGGCGGGAATTTTTTCCACGGCGGCAAGAAAACGCGCGCGCTGCAACGTCGTGTATTCCGCCGAAGTATCCGCGCTGGAAAAATGCGTGAAGACGCCGCGCCAATCGAGCGACGGCTCCGAAACAACGCAACGAAAAAGCGCCGCCGCGTTCTCGTGCCACACGCCCATGCGCCCCATTCCCGTATCGACGGCAACGTTCACGCGCGCGCGGCGCCCGAGTTTTCGCGCAGTTTCGGCGAGCGCGCGCGCCTCGGATTCGTCGGAAACGGCAACCGTCAAATCGTCGGCAATCGCCGTTGCAAGCTCCTCGGGAAGCGTCGGTCCGAGCACCGCAATTTCCGCTTGCGGAGCGATATAGCGAACATCCGAACCCTCGCGCGCATTCGCCACGGCAAAACCGTCGATCCCGCATTGCAACAGGCGTTCGACGATGTACCCGACACCGTGCCCGTATGCGTCCGCCTTGACGACGGCGATGTAGCGAATGCGGCTCGGGAGCGAAGCCTTGATTTTTCCGATGTTGCGCTCGAACGCGGACAAATCGATTTCCGCCCATGCGCGCGGGAGTGTTGAAGTCTCTTCCATTTTTTTTGAAAAACGATGATTTTTTTCGCTCGTTGCGGGAACGCGCTCAGCCGCGATGGCGCTCCGGCGTCCAACGCGCATAAGAATCGAGCGGCGAAGTATTCACGGCATCGGGCGCACCTCCACAATCGTGCAGAAGCGCGGGAACGTCCGCAAAAACGGCGGGATCGCTCCGCAAAAGTTCCGCGGGAACGCATGCTTGCGCCGACGCAAACGCGCTCGGAAGCGCACGGCGGCACGGCAAAAGAAAAATTTTTTCTGCAGCGAGCGCATCGGCATCCGCCGTGCGAATTTCTTCAAAATCCGCCGCGGGAACGCCGCCCGAAACACGCAAAATATTCCACGCATTCATGCGAGATTCCGCCGCGACGACAAAATCGCGCTCGCGCGGGAACGCACGCGTAAGCAAATGCGCAACAAGATTCAAACTGCGAAACGCAAGCACGGGACGCGCGGGAACGCCGCGCGCAGAATCAAGCGCAAGCCGCGCACGAACGCTCGCGGCGGCAACGCGAATGCCCAAAATCGAGCCGGGACCTTCGCAGAAAAGAAAGCCCGCAATCGATTCGTCGTTCCCGCCGACCTGCTCCGTCGCGGAAAAAACGCCCTCGAGTGCCGCCGTCTTCTCCTCGGCAAACGCGCGCCACACGCGCCCGCCCGCGCCGAGCGTTCCCGCCGCAACCGAAAGCGGCGACGACGCATCGAGCATCAAATAATTCTCAAAATTCACGCGCGGAATTGAAAAACTCCGCGCCCGACTCTTCAAGCCGCAAATCTTTCCGCGTTCCCGCGAGCGAACGGTTTCAGCCCACGGATAAACAACACAGAAAAACGGGAAATGGAGAAC
>CAVEBA010000007.1:0-2877 GCA_963613695.1 Sphaerochaetaceae bacterium | reverse complement strand
GAATTGAAAAACTCCGCGCCCGACTCTTCAAGCCGCAAATAAAAGTCGAAGAGTTGATTTCCGCTCCGCGGGAGCGTTTTTCGGTGAATAGTTAATAGCGAATAGTGAATAACGCTCACCTTAAATTTTTGCCGTTGGCAAAAATGAAGTATTTTTCGTTCTCCATTTTTTTTCGCTTACGGCGAAAAAGGCATCGGCGAAGCGGCGTCCGATGACGAGTTGTGCGTTCCCGTCGTAATGCACGCCGAGCGAATCGCCGAAACGAATTTTCGGCAGATCCCGCGTCGGCACCCACGCGGCGCGAGGCAGGTTTTCGGCGGCGTTTTTTAAGCGTTGCGCACTTGTCGAGCCGTCCGCCGCGACAAGATCTTTTCCGTGAAATGTCGCGGGTTCGCCGATGAGCAGTGCCACGCGCGAAGCTGAAAATTTTTCGATTCAGGGAACGCGCACGGCTTCAAAATCGCGGCACAAATTTTCGCGAGGAGTGCGGAGAAAATTTTTCGAATGCGAACGACGTTCACGTGAAAAAAAATTTCGTTCACGCCAACGGTCGATGAAAATCCGCAAAGCGACGAATGATGCCGCCGAACGCGCCGTTTGAGAAAAAGACAACGACTGCGGGAGCGTCCTCCGTTGCAGCGTCCGCGAGTTCTTCGAGCTCGACGAAAAGGCGTTCCGTGCTCTCGGGCGCGCGCGCGTCCGTGCCGCGGGAACGCAACGCCGCTGCGACTTCCGCCGTGTTCATTTTTTCCGCGCCGCCGGACGCGTGATGCACGGGAGCGATGAGCGCGGCGTCCGCATTTGCGAGCGCATCCGTGAAAGCGTCCTGCAAAATTTTCCGCACGGCGGTATTGCTGCGCGGCTCGAACGCGGCGATGAGACGGCGGTTCGGATAGCGTTCCCGCAACGCCTGCAAGGTGAGTTTGATCGCCGTCGGGTGATGTCCGAAATCCTCGATTGCGACGAGCGCGGGCGTGTCCGTGAGAATTTCGCGTCGCCGTTTTACGCCGCGAAATTTCGCGAGCGCGTCGAGCGGGAACTCCCATTCTTTTTGCTCGCCGGCGCAGTAAAGCGCGCAGGCAGTCGCCGCCATTGCCGCGTTGCGCGCGTTGAAAATTCCGGATTGCGCCCACGCGACGTGCCCCCACGCGTTCCCGCGCCACATCAGCGAAAACTCGGAGCCCGCCGGCGTTTCGCGAAAATCGCAAATGCGCACATCGCAATTTTCGCCGAGCCCGACGCGCACGATCGGCGCCCACGTTACGTTTTCGAGCAACGGCGCGAGATTTGCGTCATCGCCGTTTGCGACGATGTAGCCGTCGCGCGGCACGAGCCGAATCACGTGCGAAAATGTGCGTTGCACGTCCTGCAAATCGCGAAAAATATCCGCGTGGTCGAACTCGAGATTGTTCAGCACGAGAATCTGCGGCAGATACTGAATGAATTTGCTGCGCTTGTCGAAAAATGCGGTGTCGTATTCGTCGCCCTCGATGACAAACGGTCCGCCGTCCGTTCCCGGAGCGGAGCCGCCCGGAAGATCGCGCGGCACGCCGCCGATGAGCCAACCGGGATTTTCACCGCGTTCCCGCAAAAGAAACGCCGCGAGCGAAGACGTTGTCGTCTTGCCGTGCGTTCCCGCGACGACGATGTCGCGCCGATGTTTGAGCAAGCGCGTGCGAAGCAGCTCCGGCAAAGAAACGTAGTCGATCGCGCGCGATTCGAGCAGCCATTCCATCTCCGGATGTCCGCGCGAAACGACGTTGCCGACGACGACGAGATCCGGGCGCAAAAACGCGAGCCGCTCGGCGCTGTAGCCGTCGTAAATTTTCACGCCGGAGTCGCGGAGCATGTCCGACATCGGCGGGTAAATTCCCTTGTCCGAGCCGGAAACTTCGTGCCCGAGCGAGCGCATGAGCAGCGCGGCGTTGCCCATCGCCGTGCCGCAAATTCCCATGAAGTAGATATGCATTTTTTGAAAAAATTTTATTCAACAGCGAGTTGTCGAAAAATCCTACACGCAAACCGAAAAACGGCAAACTGCAATTGCGTTCCCGCGCGGGGAAAAATCCGAAATGCGGGAACGTTCACGCGAGTTTTTCGAAAAGCGCGTCCGCGCGGCGAGCGAGTTCGGCGCGACAAAAAACGGCTTCGCGTTCCCGCGCGGAAAGATTTTCGTTTGCGATTTCCGCGAGGTCTTCCAAACCGTAAATCCAAAGCTCGTCCGATTCCGCACCCGTGGGAAAATTTCGCGGCATTCCCAAATCGACGAGAAAAATCGGACGTCCGCCGCGGGAACGCAAAATTTCGCGCAACGTTTCCGCCGAAATCAACGGCTCGGAAACGCTCGCACAACCGACGACGATATCCGCGTGCCGCATGCGCGTCGCGATGGAGTCCGCCGCAACGGCGCCCGCGCCCACGAGCGCCGCAAACGCGCGGGCGCGCTCGAAATTTCGGCTTGCGACGAGCACGTCGCCCGCGCCGCGCGAAACGAAAGCCTGCGTTGTTTTGCGCCCGGCTTCGCCCGTTCCGATCACGAGCACGGAACAGCGCGAAAGCTCGCCGAACACGCGCGCCGCAAGCTCCACGGCGACGTTGCCGACACTTATTTGTCCCGAAGAAATTCCGGTGTTTGCGCGCGCCCATTTTGCGGCGTGAAAACTTTTTTGAAAAACGCGATTGAGCGTTGCGCCCGCCGTTCCCGCGGCGCATGCGGTTTCGTAGGCAAGTTTTGTCTGTCCGAGAATTTCCGCTTCGCCGACCATCCGCGAATCCAGTCCCGAAGCGACTTCGAAGAGATGTCGCACGGCGGACGCGTCCGCGAAACGCGCGGAATTTTTCAAAATTTCATCGGCGGGAACGCCGGAAATCTGTGCG
>CAVEBA010000006.1:0-25188 GCA_963613695.1 Sphaerochaetaceae bacterium | reverse complement strand
GCTACCACTGGCTGCGTCTTTCCATTCCCGGAGCGCAGAATGACGAATACTATTCGTTGAAGAGCTTCTTCCCCGATGACGATGACGGAAAAAAACTCTGGGGCAAATACGTTTACGATGTGTTGAAGAACACCAATTACAGCTACGTAATCGAGTGCCTCGGAGAAGACGGCGAAATCATCGCGTCAAAAGAAAAGCGACTGGGGAATGACGAGAACTTCAATATCGATGACAACACTGTCGGTCGTCAGAATTATGAGGGGTTGAGTTTCTGGCCTTCAGCCTCTTCTTCCAAATTCTTCACCTCTCAAGAATTTGACGAGACGGTAACCTTCCAGACGAAGGAGGACATTGAGGACGTGAAGCAAATCAAGGTCTACGTCAAAAAAGTACTCCCGGAAGAAAAGAAGTAATCGGCGATTTTCCGAAACGCTCCCCTGCCCATGAAATTGTTGCTTCTGCTGTTTGTCGCGTTCCCGTGTTCTGCGCTTGCGTGGCTTGCGCCGGACATTGAGTCGTCGGCGAAAGCTGCCGGAGACTTGGAGGAATTCCGCTCCGGTGGCGAGTTCGGCGCGCTCTACGCGACCGAAGACGGCGGGAACGTGGCTGTGGGCGTGGGAGTCGCGGAAGTTGTCGGGAACGACTTCGAGCGCGGGCGCAAGCTCGCGCTCGCCAACGCGACGGCGCGGCTGACGGAAATTCTGAACGGGAGCGCGCTTTCGACACGCGTCGATGTGCGCACGACCTCCGACGAGGAACGCACAAGCGCGCTGACAAAGAAAGAAGTCGCCGGCAAAACCGGAAAAATCCGCATTCGCGGATATTGGACGCAAGGGAACTCGATCGTAGTCGTGGCATGTCGCTATATCGGCACGACTCCGCCCGCGACCGAGGACGACTTTTCTGCGGAAGCGGAAAACGTAACCTTGGCGAAAGAATGGACGGACGCACTTTCCCGATGCCGGGAAATCTGGCTCGGGGGCGTGTGTCCGCTCTACAATGCGCTGGAGGGGAAATTTTACCTCGGCGCAATTGTCAGCGTAGGTCCGAAAGCGAGCCCCGTTGCGGCGGAAAATCTTTGGCGCAACGCGGCAACGCGAGATCTGGGGAAATACTCCTCGGGCGCGGAATTCAAGGAAGATCTGCAACTGGCGCAGGAAAGCATTGTCCGCGGGATCGCCACGGACGAACATGACGAGCTGGACGTGCGCACGCGGGAACGGACGAAGACAGCTGTCGGTCCGATGAAAAAAGCGGGCACCTTTACGCTGAAACTCACGGGACGCCGCTACGCGTTGTTCGTCGCGGAAATCTCGGAAAACTGAAACCTCATTTTTTTAACGACAAATCATAGGAGCAAAAAATATGAAAAACGGAAAAAGTATCATTGTTGCGGCGCTGATGGCGTCGCTCGCACTGAGTGCGTTCGCGCAGGACGCGGGAACGGCGGTATCCGAATCGGGCGCCGCGAGTAGCGAACTCGGAAGTCTGAACTTCCTCGAAGAAGTGGATTCGCAGGCGGAAATGGTGCCGAATGCGCGAAGCTCGGCGGAAGATTTCGTGGTGTCGAAAGGCTGGGAAATCGGATTCAACGCCGACGGACGCTACGTTGCCGTGGGCTCGTCGAGTATCGCCGGAAGCCCGAGCGACAAGAATTTTCAAACGAGCCGCCGAATCGCTTTCCAAAAAGCGATGTTGGAAGCGAAGACGGAAATCGTGAAGCAGTTCTCGCTCGAGATTTCCTCCAAGCTCGAATACGCGCTGACGGAACCGTCGGAATTCGAACGCGAAGAAGCAAAAAAAGCGGCGGCGGCAATCGAACCGTCGATTCTGGACAAGCTGCGGACTTTGGCGCACAAGAAGCTGGACAAGGAGCTTGAAAAAGAAGGCGTAACAAAGGAAGCGCTTCCCGAAGAAGAAGTGAAAGGCTTGCTGAACACGGAAGATTTCAAAAAAGTCACGGAACAGGTGGCGCGGGCGCAAGTCGGCGCACTCGTCGTTTCGAAGATTTTTGAACAGGACGGAGAAATCGCGGTTGTCGCGTATTATTCGGACAAGACAAAGCTGCTCGCGGGAGCGATCAACGGCACGGGAGCGTGCCCGAAAGGCAAGCCGCGCAAAAACGGAAGCATTGCGGAATGGGTACGCGGGCTGAAAGTCGGCACGCAACTCTACCCGGCGATGGGCGTTCAGCTAACGACGGACGAGGACGGGAACATCGCGATCCTCTCCTACGGTCAGGCAACGGCGAAAAGCACGAGCAAAACGTCGGCGAAAGCAGCGTTCGCGAAGGCGACGGCAAATGCGGACGCAGACATTCGCAGTTTCGCGGGAGAAGCGGTCGCGTTCGCGCAAATCGACAAAGAAATGCAGTCGAACAAGGAATTCGACAACGGAACGTTTGAAAGCGAGACGGATACGTCGTTGAATCAACGGATTTCCGCCGTGGCGGACAAATTGAAAATTACGGGCATCACGACGTTGCGCACGTGGAACTTCGTGGACAAGCGCTCGGGAACGGGTGTCTACGGCGTTGTGCGCATGTGGAGCATGAAAACTTCCGCACGAGCAAATGATGCACGCGAATCCATGGCGGACGCCGCAAAAAATCGCGGCGGGAACGTCGCGGCGCGGAAAGCGGCACCGGCGACTCGCGATGCAGAAGCTTCCGCCCCGAAGAACGATGCGGAAACCCGAAAATACAAAGTCGAATCGATTGAAAGTGAAGATTTTTAAGCGATTCAAACTTTTCACGGCGGCAACCGCGGGAACGCTTTTCGCGCTCGCGGTCGCCGCGCGTGCGGAGTTTACGGAAGGCGACGATCCGAGATGTTTTTACGTTCGGAGTTGCGCCGCGCCGCGCTCGTCGAGCGATGTGAGCCGCAAGGCGGCATCGGCACGCGCGGAAGCCGCCGCTTACGAGGAATTTCTCCGGTATGCAACGGGCGAAAACTTGAAACTGCCGGAAGCGCTCGAGCACTTGCGTTCCCGCTTGGCGGAAGTCGCCGTGCAGAAATTCGCGGCGGGAACGATTATCGGAAGAGAAGTCGTCAAGCGCGAAACTCTCGCCGACGGAAGCGTGCGTTGCACGGTAAAGATTCCGAAAGAAAATCTGAAGCGCATTACCGGGTTGGATTTTCGCTCGCACCCCGAACGCGTTCTCGATTTTTGCAGAACAAGCCCTACGCTGAAATACGAGACGGCGGCGATTTTGGGAAAAGAAAACGCGGAAATGCTTTTCGGCAACCGGACATACGATGTCGCGGCGTGGGAAAACGGAATTTTCGAAAGCGTTCCGGAAACGTGGTTCGTGCCGGGAAAAAGATTCGATACGGGAACATTGCAAACGTTTTCAGATTCGTTGCTGTTGAACCTTTGGCTGGCATCGGCGGGAACAGCGCCCTGCGGGACGGCAATCGTAACGGAATTTGAAAAACGAGGTCTGCGACACGTCGCAAAACGGCTCGCAACGCTCACAGTGCCGCATGTCAAAGACAACATCGCGGGAACGGAATTTTTGAAAAAAATCTCCGGTGACGGACGCGGATCCGCACTCGCGCAACGACTGGTCGAGGAGGATTGCACGGCGATTTTTCGCATGAAAAAACAGCCGAATCGCGATTTCGCAGACGCTTCGGCGGAATTTTCTCAAAAGGAACCCGATTACAAAAAAATGATTTCGCTGTTGGAAAAATCCTTGCAGACCTCCGTTTCCGATGACGCGTTCAATCTGCTCGGACGCGCCTACGAAGCACTCGGCGATGATTTTTCCGCCGCGGCAGTCTATGCTCAAGCCGTCTCGCTGAATCCGAAAACGCCTTACGCCCGCGCCAACCTCGCGGGAACGCTACAAAAGCTCGGAGATTCGGACAGCGCCGAATTTTGGGCAAACGCCGTCCTCGACGACCCGAAATCCAATCCTTGGTCAAAAAACCGCGCGGAAGAGATTCTTCGGGAAATCTCGCCGGGCGCGGGAACGCCGGCGGATTCGGCGCAACCGCAATGAACGCCGCTGCATTATTATTTGCAACGTTTCACAAAAACCGCGTCCCTCGCTACGGGAACGCGGTTTTTTACTGGAAGTAATAGAAGTTTTTTAAGGGATTTTGGTTTTTGGCTATTGGCGATTAGCCAAACGCAAACCGCCAACAGCTTTTTTCCAACCGGCAAGGCACAGAAGAAAAAAATCCGTGAAAATTCGTTAAATTCGTGGATAAAAAAAGGCGTTCCCGCGCGGGAACGCCGGCTTTTACTTTTTGCGTTTTTTCTTTTTGTCGTTTTTCCCGGAGGAAGAGCCGTTGCCCCAGATTTTTTCGGACTCGGAGGCGACGGACGCCCAGACGGAATCCGGATCGATTTCGCGGATTTTCTGATGAAGCGTCTTGATACGCGGATCGCCTTTATTTTGGCGGCGCAGATAAGCGGCGCACGCGGCGAGCATTTCCTGACGTTGCCACGGGAGGTAAGTTTCGGCGTCGTCGATTGCGAGTTTTTTGACGAGCGCGAACGCTTCGTCCGGCGGTATCATTTTCAGCTCGGGCTTGTCGGGATCGGTATGTATTTTGTCGGTAATGATTTTGAAGACATCGAACTGAATGCGCTTGGCGTAAGGCGTTTCGCCTTTCGGGTCGAATTCCTTAAAAATTTTCAGCGCGTTTGCGGGATAGTCGATACCCTCGAGCATTGCCTGCCCGTAGAGTTTTGCTTTTTCGAGCCCTTTCGCCTTGTTTGCTTTTTGGAGAATGGATTTTTGTTTACGGAAAAGCGCGAGTTTCGTCTTGATTGTCTCGGCGACCTGCTTGGTATCGGCGAAAATTTCGTCGCCCTGCAAGATGTAATATTTTCTGCCGTCCTCGTCGCACATGACGACGGCGGGATAGCTGTAGATGTGTGGCACTTTCATTCCGCCGCGTGCGTCCTGCTCGCGTTTTTTTTCTTTTTCGGACGGATTCTGATACACGGGAACGGCGAGCATGGCGGCATCGCCGCAAGCGTTTTTCACGTCGGCGTTTCCCCAAAATGTTTTCAGCATTGCGGTGCTACGCGCGTCCCAATCGGGACCGTAGAAATAGACGAGGATGCCGTCTTTCGGGGCGCGTTTTTGAGCGGCGGCGAAATTTTTTACCTGAATTGCGGCGAACGCTGACGTTCCCGCGAGGCAGAGTGCGAAAATGACGGTAAAGATTTTTTTCATTGCGAATTACGGTTTTCGGTCTGCGGGTTTATTTGCGTCCGACGCCTTTTTTCCAATTTTCGAAATGCGGCGCGTAATCTTTTTTTGAAGCGATGACGGCGCCGACTTTTTCTTTGTAGCGTTGTTTTGCGGTGTCGTTCCCGGGAGCGGCGGGAGATTTTGCATCGTAAGTTTTCTTGAAACTGTCGAGCGTTCCCGCGCCTGCGCCGTCGCCGATGTTTTTCGCCTGATAATCCCAGACGGACTCCGCGTCCCAACGACCGCCGATTCCCGCGCCGTCCGCCTTGCTCCAGTAATCGACGCAGAGCGCGATTTTTTCGTCGTCGCTAAGCAACGGGAACAGCACGGGATAAACGTGTTTGCACAGAAGCGTTGCGGCGACTTCCGGGAACTCGGGCATGTAGGCGGCGAGGATTTTTTCATGCGCTTTTTTCCAAAACGCCTTGTCCTTTTTGTGTTGTTTGGCGAATTCCGCGTATTCGCGCCACACGGGAAAATTCTGCGGTTGTTTTTCGAGCGCGTATTCGTAGACGGAGATCACGACGTCCGCGCCGGGCTTTTTGTCCTCTGCGGCGAGACGCGCGAGCGCGGCGATGCGGAACGCGGGAACGGCGTTTTTCCCGCCGTAAATTTCCTGCGTCACGTGGAGAAACGACCACGCCGTCTCGTCCCACAAGCGCCAATGCAAACTGCGTTCCCACGAAACGGAATTGTTGTCGCGCCATTTTTTTCCGACGCGAACGGCGAACGCGCAGTGCCCGGGTTCGCCCATCGTGACGGCGGGAATGCCGTTTGCGCAAGCGGCGGACATGCCGTAGTGCGAAACGCCGCCGCACACGCAACCGACTTCCCGTGCGCGTTTCAGCTGATTTTTCCCGTACCACTCCATAAACGGCGCGTAGTAATCCGAGGTGTGCACGCTGTCGCCGATTTTGTTCCAAAGGCGATACGGCATCTGGAAAATGTCGCGCGCGCTGGCGTAGCCGGCTTCGGGGAGTTTGACGTTGTCCTGCCCCCAGCGGAGCGATTCTTCGCTCCCGAAGTAAATGTTGTTGGTGCGCCCGGTCATGCCGACGATGATGCGCGTATCCCAGTAATCGAAATCGTCGAAAAGTTTGTTGAGACGTTTTTCCCGCCAACTTTCCGCGTAAAATTTGAAACGGTTGTAGATGCGCGTCGGCCCTTTTTTGAGAGCTTCTTCCTTGTTCGTCTCGAATTCGTCTTCAAACCAACCGCGGCGGGCAAATTCTCCGGCGACGCCGGTGGCGATGCGCTTGATTGCGGGAACGGTTTTCACTTCCGGATCGCGATCGGAAAAAGCTTTCAGCAGCTGCATCGAAAAAAGCGCGTTCTGCGGCGGCGCCGAGTAAAGATAACCCTCGATCCAATCGAGATCTTCCGAGAATTCGGCGCGAACTTTGCGCTCCGTTTTCGCCCTCGACGCAGGCGCGAGCCAGCTCCCAGCGCGCGATGTCTTTGCAATTTTCTTCGTCCTTGAAAAATTTATCGATTTCCGCGGGCTTCCACGTTTCGAATTTTTTGACGACCTTGCGGTTCAGATTGCGCATCAGTTTTTCCGCGTCCGCCCACTCGCCGCCGGACGAAACGGGCGTTGCCGGCTTTTTCGCGGGAACGGTTTTCGCGGGCGAAGACGGCGTCGCAGCAAAGGCGGCGGGAACGTCGAAGTTTGATGAAAAACAGAATGCGCAGAGCGCAAAAACGATTTTCGGGGCGTATTTCACGCGGAAAATTTTCCTGAAAAATCTGCCCGCGAGCAAGTAAAAACTCCCGCGCGCGCCGGTCGTTTTTTTGAAAAAAATTACGCCGGCGTTCCCGCCGTGACGGGCAGAATCCACACGATGAGATTGTAGATGCAAAAACCGAGGAACATCGACACGGGCAACGTGAGCACCCACGCCCAAAGAATGCGCGTAATCGTCGAAAAATTCACGCGGCTCGCGTCCTTGGCAACGCCGACGCCCATGATTGCCGTCGAGACGACGTGCGTCGTCGAAACCGGCATTCCGAGATGCGAGGTGCCGATGAGAATGGACGCGGAAGTGAGTTCCGCCGCGAATCCGTGCACGGGCAAAAGTTTGACCATTTTGTGTCCCATCGTGCGAATGATGCGATAGCCGCCGCCAGCCGTTCCCGCCGCCATTACGAGCGCGCAAGTGATTTTCACCCACACGGGAACGTCCGCGCCCTCGGGTTCCTGCAAAAAGCTCAACCACGACGGATTGCTGTCAAACGCGCCGGAAGCCGTTCCCGCGACGAGCGCGAGCGTGATGACGCCCATCGTCTTCTGCGCATCGGAGGTGCCGTGCGCGAAGCCCATTCCCGCCGCCGAGAAAATCTGGCATTTGCTGAAAATGAACTGCACCATCGCCGGCTTTGCTTTTCTCAAAATGATGAAAAAGAGCGTCATCACAATCATGCCGAGCACGAAACCCATCACCGGAGAAAGCAACATCGGCATCACGAGTTTCGGCCAAAGCCCTTTTGTTCCGCCCTCAACCGACCAGAAAAGCACGCTCCAATCGATTTCGCCGGGCGTGTAGCCCGCCGGAAGCACGTGATGCGCGGCGGCGGCGAGCTCGGAAAAGTTGCTCTCAGTCGTTTTCGCAAGCGCGCTCCCGCAAAGCGAACCGATGAGCGTGTGCGAAGAGCTCGACGGGATTCCGAACCACCACGTGATCAGATTCCACGCGATGCCGGACATCAGCGCCGCCGCAATGACGTGCATGTTGACGGCAACGGCATCAACCAGCCCCTCGGAAATCGTTTTCGCCACGGCGGTGCCCCAAAGCGCGCCGAGAAGATTCATCACGGCGGCGAGCATAATCGCCGTGCGCGGCATCAGTGCGCGCGTCGAAATCGACGTCGCAATCGCGTTTGCGGAATCGTGGAAGCCGTTGATGTATTCGAACACCAACGCGGCAAAAAGGACGACGAGGAAAATCTCCATTTTTTATTGTGCGGGAACCGTTCCCGCGAATCGGAAAGCTCAGGAATATTTCAATGCGACTTGGAAGACAACTTTCGCCGCGTCGCGGCAGTGGTCAATCGTGTCTTCGAGCAGCTCATACATGTCCTTGAGAATGATGACTTCCTTCGCGGAAACGTTGCCTTGATAAAGATCCCGCAAAAGTCCGACCATGAGGCGGTCGGCGTCGCCCTCAATCGTTTGCACAAGCTCGTAATCGTCTTGAATGCGCTCGACTTCCTTGATGGCGCGAAGCGTTCCCGTCATGCGAGCGACGATTTCCGTGGCTCGCGTAAGCATTGAAATCTGTTTCTGCACGATGTCGGACGTGAACTGTTCCGGGCAAATGGAAAGGCGTTCGCCGATTTTGTAAGTTCCTTTCGGCACCTTGTAGAGCGCATTGGCGAGCGCCTCGATATCTTCACGCTCAATCGGCGTGGAAAAAGTCGTGCACAAGTATTCCGAAATGACCAGCACGAGTTTTTTTTCCTTTTTTCTGGAAAAATTGAGCTCTTCGAGGGTCTTTTCGAAACCGTCGCTCCCGCCGACTTCCTTGTAAAGTTTTTCCAGAATCAGCGCGGAATTTTGCGCCTCTTCGGCGGCGGATTCGAGCAGGCGGAAGAAACGATCGTCCTTACCGATGAGCTTATTTAACAGTTCTTTCATTCGTCAAAAAATCGCAAAATGGGGAGAATTTCGGGAAATCGCGGGAACGCGAAACCGTTCCCGCGAAACCGAAAAAAGCGTTCCCGCGAACGGCGGGATATTCAAATATCAAAAAAAGGCGGAAGCGCGAACGGCATCCGTCTTTTTTTGAAAGGAGCATCAAAGTTTCTTGAAAACGAGCGCGGCGTTATGCCCGCCGAACCCGAGATTGTCGCTGATGCCGACTCTAACGTCCGCCTTGCGGGCTTCATTCGGAACGACGTCGAGGTCGCACTCCGGATCCGGCGTGCGGTAATTGATCGTCGGAGGAATGACTCCGTTGGCGATGGCGAGCACGGTCGCCGCAGCTTCCACGCCGCCGGCAGCTCCGAGGAGGTGCCCCGTCATGGATTTTGTCGAGCTGACTGCAAGTTTTTTCGCGTGTTCGCCGAAAACGCGCTTAATCGCCGCCGTCTCAAACTTGTCGTTGAGCGGAGTTGACGTGCCGTGCGCGTTGATGTAATCCACGTCTTCGGGCTTGAGTCCCGCATCGGAAAGCGCCTGTTCCATGCAAATCGCCAAACCGGAACCGTCCGGCGCCGGAGAAGTGATGTGGTAGGCGTCGCAGGACGCGCCGTAGCCGGCGAATTCCGCATAAATGCGAGCTCCGCGCGCAACGGCGTGTTCGTAGGTCTCGAGAATGAGAATTCCCGCGCCCTCGCCCATGATGAACCCGTCGCGCTCAGCGTCGAACGGACGGCAAGCCGTGGCGGGATCGGGATTCGTGGACAAAGCCTTCATGTTCCCGAACCCGGCGAATCCGAGACGGGTAATCGCGGCTTCGGCGCCGCCGGCGATCATGACGTCGGCGTCCCCGTGGCGAATGTGGCGAAGCGCTTCGCCCAACGCGTGCGAACCGGAAGCGCAGGCGCTGACCGTGCTGTAATTGACGGCCTTTGCCTTGCAGAGAATTCCCACGAGCCCGGCTGCCATGTTGGAAATGAGCGCCGGAATCATAAACGGCGAAACGCGCCGCGGTCCCTTTTCAAAAAGAGTCTGCGACTGCGTTTCGATCGTTTCCATTCCTCCGATGCCGGAACCGATGATGCACCCGATACGGCTCGGTTCTACATCTCCGGCGTTCAGCCCGGCATCCTCCATCGCTTTTTTCGCCGCGACAACGGCGTAACGCGTATAGAGGTCATTGCGCTTGGCTTCCTTCGGATCCATATAACCGTCGATGGAGAAATCTTTGACTTCTCCCGCGACTTTGCACGCATAGTCGGTCGTATCGAAACGCGTCACCGTGCCGATGCCGCACTTTCCGGAGACGAGCGCGTCCCAGAAAGTCTGCTTATCGTTCCCGATGGGGGAAATGACGCCAATCCCGGTAACGACGACTCTCGGTGTCTTCGATTCGTTTTGCACTTGGAATTGGGAATTAGTAGTTGAAAAAACGTGGCGAAGAACGTTCAGGCTCCGCGATTAAGCGGCAGCCTTTTTCTCTTCGATGTACTTGATGACGTCGCCGACGGTCTTGAGCTTTTCGGAATCGGATTCCGGGATTTCGCCCTTGATTTCGTCCTTGAAGGCTTCTTCAAAAGCCATCACGAGCTCGACCGTGTCGAGGGAGTCCGCTCCGAGGTCGCCCATGAAAGAGGCTTCCGGCGTAAGCTGTTCTTCGTTAACGCCGAGCTGTTCGACGATGATTTCTTTGACGCGCTGTTCGATAGTTTTGTCTGACATGATGATAATTTTGGATTATTGATTGTTAGAAAAATTAAACTGATGTTTAAGCCTTGTTAGCTTCACGGGAACGCCGCTCTCGACGTTTCCGCGATTGTCTTACATCGCCATTCCGCCGTCAACCGAAAAAACCTGTCCGGTGATGTAGCCGGCGTTTTCGGAGCAAAGGAAATCGACCGTTCCCGCGATATCTTCGGGAGCGCCGAATCGCGCGAGCGGAATGACGCTCTTGATTTTTTGCTGAACTTCTTCGGGCAAAACGGCGGTCATATCCGTCGTGATGAAACCCGGAGCCACGGCGTTGACCGTGATGTTGCGGGAAGAAAATTCCTTGGCGAGAGACTTCGTAAGGCCGATGAGTCCCGCCTTTGCCGCGGCGTAATTCGCCTGACCGGCGTTCCCCTGCACGCCGACGACGGAAGAAATGTTCACGATGCGCCCCCAGCGTTTTTTCGTCATCGGGCGCATCAGTCCCTTAATCCAGAAAAACGCGCTCGAGAGATTGGTGGAAATAACGTCCGTCCAATCCTGCTCGCTCATGCGCATCATCAGCCCGTCCTTGGTGATTCCCGCGTTGTTCACGAGAATGTCCACGCAACCGTATTCCTTGAGAATTTCCTCGCAGACGGCAGCAACGGCTGCCGCGTCCGAAACGTCCGCCGCTTTCGCAACGGCCTTCCCGCCGGCGGCGACGATGGCATCGGCGACTCCGCCGCACGAAGCCGGATTCTTGGAAACGCAGATGACGGTGTGCCCGTCAGCCGCAAGCTGTTCGGCAATCGCCTTGCCGATTCCTCTTCCCGCTCCCGTGACGAGAGCGACGCGCGGTGTATGTTGCAGTTGCATGTTGCGGAATATTTCCGATTTTCTCCGTTTCCGCAATAGTAAAAAACGCACAGTCCGCCGTTCCCGCGGGAACGCACGGAGCATTTCCGATTTGACGGGAACGCCGGCGCGGCGTAAAAGCTCGCGTTTCGATGAGGATTCCGGAGACATTCGCTCCTTTCCGTTCCCGAAACTACAGGCTCTTTTATTCCGGGCACGCGATTTCGCTGACGGGAAGCTGGATGACGCAGACGGCGATCGGCTGGCTCGTTTATGCGCTGACGCAGTCTACGGCGATGTCGGGCGTAGCGATGTTTCTCAGCCAAATCTCGCACTTTTTCGTAACGCCTCTTGCGGGCGTGATGATTGACCGCGTGAACCGGCGCACGATGTTGCTTGCCGTTCAGTTCGGCGCGCTCGCCTCTGCGGCGGGGCTAACTTTTTTTCAAATTTTCGACGGGAAAAGCATCGCGATTCTTTTCACGCTTTGTTTTCTGCGCGGGCTTGTCGGCGCAGTGGAAATTCCGACGCGGCAATCGCTGATCGCGAAATTCATCGACGACCGCAAACACCTTCCGCAGGCGATCGGGCTAAATTCCACGCTGTTCAATTTTACGCGCATTGTTTCTCCGGCGATTGCCGGGGAGCTTTACGCATTTTTCGGCGCGGTGTGCTGTTTTGCGACGGACGCGCTGATGATGATTCCGGCGATTTTCCTAATTTCGGCGATGCGTTTCGATGCCCGCCCCGTTCCCGCGGAAACGCCCGTCGGTCCGCTGCGCTCGTTGGCGGAGGGAATCCGCTACACGTTTTCCGTTCCCGTGTTGCGAACGGTGATTCTCGGGATCGGACTGCTCAGCACGTTCGGGCTTAGCTACACCGTGTTGTTGCCGATGTTTGCGGATAAAATTTACGGCGGATCGCCGGATCTTTACGGACGCATGCTCACCGTGACGGGCGCGGGCGCAATCATCGCCGCCCTGCTCATCGCGTTTCTGAAACGCGCGAAATATCTTTCGAAGTTTCTGATGCTCGGGAACGTCACCGTCGGGCTTTCGCTTGCCGCGATTTCCCTCACGCCGCCGCTCCCGCTGTTTCTCGCGTTGCTTTTCACGGCGGGTTTCGGGAGCGTACTCGTCGGCGCATCGTCCAACACGCTCGTTCAAATAAATCTCGACGAACGTTTTCGCGGGCGCGTAATCAGCCTTTACACGATGGCGTTCACGGGAACGTTCCCGTTCGGCACGCTCCTGCTCGGCTGGATCAACGAAGTCGCCGGGCTGATGCCGTGTCTCGGTTTGAGTGCTTGCGTGTGCTTCTCGCTGACAACGTGGTTTTTCTTTCGCAGAAAAATCTTTTTTCAAAAACCGAGCGTTCCCGAAGCCTCGCGCTAAGGCGCGCCCGGCGTGCTCAACCCAAAATATCGACGATGCGCTCGACGATGCGCGCCGGCGCGGCGAGTTTGCCCTTGCCCTCGTAGCCGCAAGCGAGCATGCCCGCATCGGGTTCGACGATTACGTTCCCGCGTTCCCGCAAAATTTCGAGATTCGCCTGCGTTGCCGGATGCGCGAGCATGTTCACGTTCATCGCGGGAGCGACAACGACCGGCGCGCGCGTCGCGAGATAAACGCAAGTCAACACGTCCGGCGCAAGTCCGTGCGCGAAACAGGCAATGACATGCGCCGTCGCGGGAGCGACGAGCAATAAATCCGCCCACTCCGCGATGTCGATGTGTTCCGGCTTCCACGATGCGGAATCCGCCCAAAGGTCGCGCGCAACGGAGCGGCGCGACAGCGTTTTCAGCGTGAGCGGCGTGATAAATTCTTCCGCCTCCCGAGTCATCAGCACCTGCACGTCGGCGCCCTCTTTTTTGAGCAACGAAACGATTTCCGCAGCTTTGTACGCGGCGATGGAACCCGTCACGCCGAGCGCAATTTTTTTTCCTTCGAGAAACGGCATAATTCCTCGAAATTTTACGCACGTTCCCGCCGCTGTAAATTGAAATTATTTTCGCCGAGCGCAAAAAAAATCCCGCCGAGATTCGAGCGGGATTTTTCGCGGGAACGCAAACTGCGGCGTTCTCACTGCGCTTTGTCTTCTTTGTAGTAGGGATTCGCCGTCCAAAACTTTTCCTTGTTGCGGAACGGCGAATTTTCCTCGTCGGACTCCTCGAATTTAACGGGAACGTCGGCGTTTTTCGAAGCCTGCAATTTTTCGAGCGTCGGGAAACGAATTTCGAGATTCTCGTTCCCGCCGTCCTTGATGAGCAACACGCCGCGCCCTTGCAGCAGTTGCGGCTTGTTTGCGGGAATCGCCCTGTCAAAAAGCGTTGCGGACTCGACGCCGGGCATCGTCGCACCGTAGCAATCGGAAATCACCACTTTTTGCGGAACTTTAGAAATCACCTGAAATTCATAGACTTGCGTATCCGGCGTCGGCAACGTCGCAACGGTTTGCGTCGCAACGGAATTTTCCGCGTTCCCGCCGGTGAATTTCACGATGCCGAAAATCACCACGACCGCGACGATTACCGCCACGCCGATGACGACCGCGAGGCGCGAACCGCCGTTGCGAAAGAGCGCCGAAATCGAAAATCCCGACTTGGAATCGACCGCGAAAATGCTTCCGCCGTCCGTCGCCGAAGCGGAATCCGCGCTGCTCGCGCCCGACCTCGTCGAATTCCGATGCCCCTTCGCGGGAGCGCTCTGGAAACTCAGCGCCGTGCGAAATTCCGCGACGAGCCGATCTGCGTCGAGTTTCAGATAGTTCGAGTAAATGCGCAAAAAGCCGACTTTGTAAACATCCGCAAGGCGAATGCGCTCCGGCTTGTCTTCTTCGAGCGCCGCGAGAAAATCGCTGCGAATCTTGGTCGCTTCCGATGCGCTGCGAATGTCGATTCCGAAATTTTTTCTTGCCTCAGAAAGGCGTTGTCCGATCGTTGCCATAATTTTGAGAAAATTGAATTGCGGGAACGCCGCGCTTGCAATCGTTTTTTTAGAACGTTCCCGCAAAACGCGCCCGCAAGGAAAACGCTCGCCCGAAATTTCGAAAAAAAAAGCGTCCCCGAACGCGGGAACGCTTTTTTCGCACGGGAACGCGCGGTCAGTCTTTCATGTTCGCTTTGTGCATGTCGCCCTCTTTGAGGAACGCGCGATGGAATTCGAGCGCTTTCGTGACATCGCACGGCGTGTGATAGCCCGGCGTGCGCGCGACGTATTCGCGCAGAAGCGGTTTGTAATCCGGATGCGCGCATTTTTCAATGAGCTCTTCGGCGCGTTCCCGCGGGCATTTCCCGCGAAGATCGGCAACGCCCTGCTCCGTGACGACGACGTCCACATCGTGTTCCGTGTGGTCGATATGCGAGCACATCGGAACGATGGAAGAAATCAATCCGCCCTTGGCAACGGACGGGCACGTGAAAATCGTGAGATAGCCGTTGCGCGCAAAATCGCCGGAGCCGCCGATGCCGTTCATCATTTGGCGCCCGTAAAAATGCGTAGAATTGACGTGACCGAAAATGTCCACTTCGATCGCCGTGTTCATGCAGATGAGACCGAGACGGCGAGCGACTTCCGGGTTGTTCGAAATTTCCTGCGGACGCAAGATGATGCGGTTTTTGTAATCGTCAAAATGCTTATACATCGCGGCGAGACGATCGTCGGAAACGCGAAGCGCGCAACCGCTGACAAACTTGCAACGTCCGGCATCCATCAAATCGATAACGGCGTCCTGAATGACTTCCGTTTCCATGCTGAACGGAGGAATGTCTTTGTTGCGTCCGAGCGCCGCGAGAACGGCGTTCGCGATATTTCCGACACCGGACTGAATCGGAAGAAATCCCGCGGGAATGCGCCCCGCTTTCAATTCGGCGGCGAGAAAATCGGAAACGAGTTCGCCGATGTGATCCGTCGTGGGATCGCTCGCCTTAAACGCGCCGAGGTGGTCGCTTTCGTTCGTGTGAACGATGCCGACGATTTTCGCGGGATCGACGTGCAAGGTTTTCGTGCCGAAGCGATCTTCCACCGACGTCATCGGAATCGGACGGCGATACGGCGGATTTTCCACGAGATAAATGTCGTGCATTTCGCGCAGCTCTTTTTTGTGATACGCGTTCAGCTCAATGATGATGCGCTCGGCGACTTCGCAGTAAGCGGCGGAGTTCCCGCCCGCAGTCGTCAGCGTGATTTCGCCGTCATCCGTAACGTCCGCCGCTTCGATGATTGCGGTCCGAATGCGCGGCAGAAAACCGAAGCGCATATATTGCGCGATGTGCGAAAGGTGCATGTCGTAGTAGCACGTCTTCCCGGAATTGATATTTTTGCGGGAATCCGCGTTCGCCTGATACGGCGTACGGCGTCCGAGAGCGTCGGCGCGAGCGAGCACGCCGTCCGTCGTGTCCGACGTCGAAGCGCCGGAGTAAATATTGACTTTGAACGGACGCCCTGCGGCGTGTTCCGCTTCAGCCTTGGCGCCGAGCGCGCGCGTCGTCGCCTTGGGGACGCCTGCCGCGGTGAACCCGCCGAGGCCGAGGTTTTCGTCGTTCTCAATGAGAGCGGCTGCTTCTTCCGGAGTGAGAGTTTTGAATTTCATCGTTTTTGCAAAGGAAACTTCGGGAAATTTTATCGGAATCCCGCGCTGTCGCAAGAAAGAACAAAATTTTTTTATCGTTCGCGCGTTCCCGAAGCATTTCCCCGCGCGGGAACGCGGGCACGGCAAAGAAAAATTCTTGCATCGGCGCCCGCGCCGCCGTTTCATTGTGGCGAATTTTACGCACGGAGAGATGGCGGAGCGGTCGATCGCGGCGGTCTTGAAAACCGTTGAGCCGAAAGGTTCCGGGGGTTCGAATCCCTCTCTCTCCGCCATTTTACAATTTTATTTTTCCCGAATTCAATGAGCGGAAACGGCATATGAAAATTTCGACAAAGGGCAGATACGGGCTTCGGATTCTTTTGGATTTGGCGCAAAACGCGTCGGAGCGCCCGCGAATGATTTCCGAAATTTGCGAATCGCAAGGGCTTTCTCAAAAATACGTAGGGCGCCTCGTCATTCGCTTGCGCAAATCCGGAATGATTTTTTCCGTGCGCGGCGCAAAAGGCGGCTACAAAATGGCGCGCGCTCCCGAGGAAATTTCCCTGCTGGAAATTATCGAGACGATGGAGGGCGCACTCTCCATCGTGCACTGCGTGGCTTGCCCGGCGCGATGCAAACGCTCCGGGAACTGCATTTCGCGAGGCGTTTGGTGCGCGCTCAACGAAGAAATTCGAAACTGTTTTCGGAAAATTTCGTTGCGGGATATTTTGGACGCGCCGCACGAATTTCTCGATTACTGCATCTGAAAAATTTCTCGCGAAAAAAAAAGCGTTCCCGCATCACGGGAACGCTTTTTTTTGCGGAATCGTCCGCGACTTATTTCGCCCAAAGATTGGACGGATACTCGCCGGCGGCGATGAGTTTGCCGATGTTCGCTTGAACGACGGGCTTGTCTTCCTTGTAGGTTACGCCGAACCACGCGCTGTCCGTGCGGAGCACTTTCGCGGTCGCGTTGCCTTCCTTGATGAGCTGACCGATCGTCATCGGAATGAAGCATTCGCTCTTCAGCTCGGTGCCGTGCGCTTTCAGGAATTCGAGGAAAATGCGGTCGAGGTGGTCGAACAGTTTCGGCGTGCAGCCCCACATGTTCATGGAAACCGGCGTGTCGCCCGGAATGTCCTTCGTCGTGCCGTCCTCATACGTGTTGCGCCCGTTGTCGCCGACTTTGGCGATTTTGGTCATTTCCTCGATGTCGGTGAGGAAACCGTCGGCGTTCGTGTTGCAAACGCCGCGCGCGACCGTGCCGTGCTCGGAGAGCGTATTTTTCATGAGGAAGCCGACCATCGAGAACGCGCTCGACGCGGGATCGAGATCCTTCAAATATTTCGCAAGCACTTCGTAGGAATTTTTCCCGTAGAAGTCGTCCGCGTTGATGATGGCGAAGTTTTCCTTAACGACGCCCTTGGCGCAAAGAATCGCGTGCGTCGTGCCCCACGGTTTTTCGCGCCCCGCGGGAACGGAGAAGCCCGCCGGAAGCTTGTCGAGCGTCTGGAACGCGTAATCGACGGGAACGGGAAGATTTTTCTTCGCAATCATTTCCCGGAACGCGTCCTCGAAATCCGGACGAATGATGAAAACGACTCTGCCGAAGCCGGCGCGAATCGCATCAAAGACGGAATAATCGAGAATCGTTTCTCCGGAGGGCCCCATCGGGTCCATTTGTTTAAGTCCGCCGTAGCGGCTGCCCATGCCTGCGGCAAGAACGAGGAGTGTAGGTTTCATATACAGGATTTTTTTTGGGTTGTTCTAACGAAAACTGTTCGGCGATGATACTGCCGTTCCCGCGCAAGCGTCAACGCGTTTCTCGCCCGCGCCGGCGACAATCGGCGGGAACGCGGCGGCAAAGGATTCCGTTTCCTGCCTTGACCCCTCTTTCGGAAAACTGTTTCATCGGCGCTTTCTTTTTCATTTCCAGAACAAATTCCATGGACATCAAAATCGAAGACATCAATGCGACGCGCAAAGCGGCGACGGTTACCGTTCCCGCGAGCGTCATTGAAGAACAGCAGAACAAACTCATCGGCGATTTCGCCGCGCACGCCCGCGTTGCCGGATTCCGTCCGGGCAAAGCTCCCGCGAGCATCGTCAGACAAAAATTCGGAAAAGAAATTGCTTCCGAGCTCGCCGAAGCCGTGCGCCGGGAAGCCTTTTCCGCCGTTCGCGAAGACAAAAACATCGATCTTTACGCGCTCGCCGATGTGAACGAGCCCGAAATCGTCGCCGGGCAGCCCGTCGAAATTCGTTTTGAAATCGACGTCGTTCCCGCGTTCGAAATTCCCGAATACAAGGGCATCGAAGTTTCCAAGAGCGACCTCGACGTTTCCGAAGACGAAATCAACGAGATGATTAAAAATCTCCGTTCGCAGCGCGCCGAGTTCAACAAAGTCGAAAAAGCCGCCGAAAAAGGCGATTACGTGAAACTTTCCTACGAAGCGAAAATCGACGGCAAGCCGCTCGCCGAAGTCGCCCCCGACGCCGCGCTCTACGGCAAGCAAACGAACACGTGGGAAGAAGCCGGCGCAGACGAAACATTCGGCGCGACCGTGAAAGAAATCGTTTCCGCCCTCGTCGGAATGAAAGCCGGCGACAAGCGCGAAATCACGGCGACATTCCCGGAAGATTTTTCCGCCGAATCCTTGCGCGGGAAAACCGCCGTTTACTCCGTGGAAATCGCCGAAGTGCGGGAACGCGTGCTCCCGGAACTGAACGAAGAATTTTTCAAATCGCTCCACGTCAAGGACGAGGAAGATCTCCGCAAACAGGTGCGGGAAGGACTTGAAACCCGCAAGAAAAATACGGCAACGTCCAAGAAGCGCGAAGAACTCATCAACGCGCTCAACGAAAAGGTCGATTTCGAATTGCCCGAAACCGCCGTCGAACGCGAAAGCTACAACATTTTCGTCGAATTCGCCAACATGCAGCTCCGTCAGGGCGTGAAAGCCGAAGACATCGAAGCGCAACGCGACGAACTGATGAAAAACACCAAGGAAGCCGCGAAAACTCGCGTCAAAACGCAGCTCTTGCTCCGCGCCATCGCGAAGAAAGAAGACGTCAAAGTCGAACGCGACGACATCATGAAACGCGTCTCGCAGGAAGCCTACATGAGCGGACAGCCCGCCGACAAATTCATCAAGGAGCTGACTAAGGATCGCGCCCGCATGGCGGAACTCGAATCCAATATTCTCTTCAACAAGGCGCTCGACATCGTCGTCGCCGCGTCCGTCGAAAAACAAGCGTAACGCACGTTTTCGAAACACAAAAAAAATCGCGGGAACGCTCGAACGTTCCCGCGATTTTTTTTTGCGCCGCGTTCACGGCAACCAATCGCCGAATTCGGGTGCGCGTTTTTCGAGAAACGCCTTGCGCCCCTCGTTGCCCTCTTCCGTGAGGTAATAAAGCAAGGTCGCGTTCCCGGCGAGCTCCTGAATCCCCGCCTGCCCGTCAAGCTCGGCATTAAACGCGGATTTCAGACAACGTATCGCGAGCGGACTTTTCGTGAGAATTTCCCGCGCCCAGCGCACGCCCTCCGAATCAAGCTCCGCCACGGGAACGACCGCGTTCACCAGCCCCATTTTTTCCGCCGCCGCTGCGTCATACTGCCGACAAAGAAACCAAATTTCCCGCGCTTTTTTTTGCCCGACGATTCTCGCGAGATATGCGCTCCCGAATCCGCCGTCGAAACTGCCGACTTTCGGTCCCGTCTGCCCGAAAATCGCGTTGTCCGCCGCAATCGTCAAATCGCACACCAGATGCAACACGTGCCCGCCGCCGATTGCGTAGCCGGCGACAAGCGCGATCACGACTTTCGGCATCGTCCGGATAAGCCGTTGCAAATCGAGCACGTTGAGCCGGGGAACGCCGGATTTCGACGTATAGCCGCCCGTTTTGTCCCCGCGAATTTTCTGGTCGCCGCCGGAACAAAACGCGAATTTTCCGTCCGTCTGCGGGTTCGCGCCGCGCAACAGCACGACGCCGATTTTCACGTCTTCGCGAGCATCGGAAAACGCTTCAATCATTTCCTGCACGGTCTCCGGCGTGAACGCGTTGCGCCGATGCGGGCGATTAATCGTCACGCGCGCGATGCCCTCTTCGCATTTTTCGTAAACGATTTCGGAAAACTCCCGCACCTTTTTCCACGCGGGAACGGAGTCTCGTTTTTCGGATTTCATGCCGAAAATAAAACCACGGGAACGCCGTGAAAACAATCGAGAACTCCGTCGTTCCCGCGATTACGGTTCGAAGTGCAAAGTCGGGGCGAATGATTCGTCGGTGAAAAGCTTGCGAATGCGTTCAAGGCGCACGGCGAGAACGTTGCCCACGACGCGGATTTCGATTTCCGGGCGAGCATTTCCCGGAAGTGCGCCGAGGCGTTTGGCTTCCGCCGCGAGCGCCGCTTCGTCGATTACGTTCCCGTTGAGCGACATTCCGTTTTCCGAAACGGAAAGCGTCTGTTTGGGCTCGCGTTTCGGGTTCAGCGCCTGCGCCAATTCCTTGAGCTCTGCGGGAGCGTCCGCCGGCGGAACGATTTCCGTCACGCGGCGTTTTCCGTCGCGAAGTTCCGTTTCGTAAAAAAGGAAACCGTCGGGCAACCGAACCGCATTGTGCCCTCCGGGCAAGGGGCGCGGAATCGTGTCCAACGCGGCAAGCCAATCCGCTTCATCGATCCCGCCGTTATAAAGTTTTATCGCCCGTTCCCGCGTCATCGTTCCCGTCAGCCCGGGACCGACACACGCGCAGAGCCCGAAGACGATCCCGGCGAAAAAGAATGAGTAAAGAAACGCTTTCATGTGCGGAATCCTCGACGAGAAGCTTCCGCTTGGCAACGCCAATTTTTCATATCGACAAAACGTGCGGCTTTCGCGAGACTCTTTCCCGTTCTTGAAGAGGGTTCAAGGGGCGACCGAGCGCCTTGGCTTCAAGAAAAATCACACAAAAAATACGTTGCTATGAAAAAATTCACACTCATTGTCGCTGCACTTGCCGCCGTTCTCGTCTCCGGTTGCGCCACGTCTCAGCCGGTCGGAAGTATCTACACGCGCGTCAGCCTTCCCGTTGCCGTCACGTCGGAATCCGGCGCCGTCAAGTCGCTCAAAGTCGGCAAATCCGAATGCAAATCGATTCTCTCGCTCGTTGCCACGGGCGACGCTTCCATCGCGGCAGCCGCGAAGGACGGAGACATCAAGCGCATTCACTTCGTCGATTGGAAAGCCAAGAACATTCTCGGCATCATCGGCGAATACGAATGCACGGTTTACGGCGACTAATCCTCACCGAAAACTTTTTGCAAAAGGCGTTCCCGCACACTCGCGGGAACGCTTTTTTTTGTGGCGGGACGAAATTTCGGGAATCGAAAAAAAAGAAGAAGCGTTGATTATGCCCGCCGGATAATGAATAATTTTTGCAAGCGTCGGGAGCCGTTTTTTATTTGCTTCGAAAAAATAAATCCGCGTTCCCGCAACGCTCTTTGAACATCAAATTTTTCCTCATAAAAAAAACAAAAAATGAAAAATCCGAAAAATATTCTCGCCTGCGCCGCAATTGTCGCGTGCGCCGTTTCCCCTTGCCTCGCCTTTGCGGAAAAATCCGTTCCCGCGGATGACTCCGTCGCCGTCGCCGCGAAAAAAACATCGACGCCCGCCGGCTGGACGGACGATTTTGAAAACGCGAAAAAACTCGCCGCGGAAACGAACCGCGATCTTTTCGTGCTTTTCACGGGCTCGGATTGGTGCTCGTGGTGCATTCGTCTTGAAAAGGAAGTGATTTCGCAAAACGGTTTCACCGAAAAACTTTCCGAAAAATTCGTTCCCGTGTTCATCGACATGCCCAATGACAAGGCGCTTCTCTCCGCGCTCGCCGCCGAGCAGAATCAGAAGATCGTCGAGCGCTACCGCGTCGAGGGTTTTCCGACCGTTCTGCTCATGGACGCCGAGGGCTTCACGTTTGCGCATACGGGCTACCAAGCCGGCGGTCCCGAGGCTTATCTGAAAAGCCTTTCGACGCTCGCGAACGAGGGAAAAAATTCCGCCGAATACAAGACGACGAAGGCTATCGCCGCGTTGCCGAAAGATGCGCCGGATCGCATCGCGCGTCTCGACGATTTGCTTTCCGCGTTGCCGACGGAAACGCAAAATCACTATTTCGAATACGTGGAAGAAATTCTCGCCGCCGATCCCGACGGCGCGCTCGGCTACCGCGCGAAATATCCGTATTTCGCAGTGGCGGGGCCGATTGTTTCGGAATTTCGCGAGCTGATTACGTCGATTATCCTCAAAACGGAAGAAGACCTCAAAGCGCGCGGGCTCGCTCGCACGGAAGAAAACGTCAAAGCTTGCGCCACGGCGCGCATCGCCGAACGCAAGGCGGATTTCGATGCCGTGCGGGCAAAGGCGACGGCGGCGCAACCGCTTTTCCCGAAGGGAACGCTCGGCGCGAGAACGCTTGAAGAAATTCTCCTCTCCATCGATTTTTACGAAAAATATTTTCTGACGCCTACGGAAAAAACCGACGCGCAATAACGGCAAACGCTTTCGCGCCGCGGGAACGGTTTTTCGTCGCGCGAAAGCGTTCCCGCAACGGAAGCGCACGGGAACGCATTTTTCTCTATCATGACTCGAAAATTTACACAGATTGCTTCAGCACTCGCCGCCGCGCTCGCGCTTGTCGCCTGTTCCGCGCCGCCGCACGAAGCCGACGGGAACGCCGTCTCCGTTCCCGCAACGGAAGCGACGCCGAATTTTGAAAACGAGCTTCGCGACGCGCTCGCGGCGGGCGATTCCGACCTCGCCGCCTACTTCGCCGAATACGTGCTTTCGCTCGAAGAACTTTGCGCGTTTGTCGAAAAAAATTATCCCGCGGGAACGAGCGCGGCGGCAGTCAACGCCGTAAATTCGCCCTCGGAAAACGCGCAGGAAATCCGCTACACGCTCGCGCGTCGGCTTTTGCGCGAAGGCAAATGGGCGAAGGCGCGGGAATTTTTTCCGGAGGAACTTTTGCCCGTGTTCAACGCCTACGTCGCCGCAATTCAGCGCGGCTACGATGCCAAGCTCTCCGACGAAGAACGTGCGCGCGGATTTTGGGATGCCGCGTTGATCGTGCGCGCCGACGGCGATGCGCTTTTTCTCGCCGCCGCCGGTCCCGTGTATGTCGCCGACGGCGAATGGGACGAAAATCCCGTGCTGAAAGCGCGTTTCGCCGGTCCCGCCGGCGCCGAAGAGCGTTCCCGCGCGGAATCCCGCGACGTGTCGCGCTTCGTGAACGACCGCCGTTTCCGCGCCGCGATGCTCGCGCAAAACGCCGCAAGCCTGCTCCCGAACAACAGCGCGCGCACCGCTCGCCTGCTCTGCACCGCCGGCGTGTGGCTGCGCTACCGCGATCCGAAAACCGCCGATTCTTTTTACAAATCCGTCGTCATTCGTTGCCCGAAAACCGAAATCGGGAAGCACTGCGCGGAATTGCATTGGTTCCCGCCGACGCTTTCGTGGACGGACGATTGCGCATGGGACGGCGAAAACGCCGAGCGCGTCGAAGAATAAATCGGGAACGAACGCGGGAACGCGAAAAACGCACGCCGTTCCCGCGTTCCCGTCGCGTCATTTCAGATTCGCATCGCGATAGACGCGCACCCAATCCACCTGCATTTCGACGGGCAAATGCGCGGGATTCACTTTCCCGCTCGATTCCACCCAACCGCCGCCGATCTGCATGTCCACGAGAATGTAAAACGGTTTCGTGAACGGCCACTGCCCGTTTTTTTCTTCGGCGGGAACGCGCGGATACGTGAACGTTTCCTTGCCGTTGATGAGAAAAACAAGTTTGTCCGGATGCCACTCGACGGCATACACGTTGAAATCGTCGCGACGAATTTTTCCCGTCGATCCCGGGCGCGGATTATTGCGTTTGAGCGTCCACGTGTAGCGCGAATGCACGGTCTGGTAAGCGATATTATCGAAATTGAGATGCTCCATGATGTCGATTTCGCCGCCGTCGGGCCAGTCGCCCTTTTCCGGAAGCATCCACAGCGCGGGCCACGCGCCCTGCGCGGAATCGAACTTCGCCCGAATTTCGATTTTTCCGTGGCAAAACGAAAATTTCCCCTGCGTCGAAATGCCGCCGGTGATGTAAGGCGACGGATCTTTTTTCGTGTTCGGATTGACCTTGCCGCGCAAAATCAGCTTGCCGTTTTTGACGGCGAAAAGCGACGGATCGTTCGACATCGTATTTTTCCAATCGGGCTTGCCGCGTTCGATTTTTGACCAACGGCGCGTGTCGATTTTCGAGCCGTTAAATTCGTCCGACCAGACGAGTTTCCACTGCGGCGCGGCGGCAAACGCCGGGAACGCCGAAGCGGCGAAAAATGCAATCGCGGGAACGAGGAATCGGGGGAATTTCATGGCAAAAATTTGTTTTTGTTTTTTGTAAAAAATTATTTTGCGGGAACGGATTCGGCGCGCGTTCCCGCGGAGTTTTCGATTTCCGCGAGCCCGTCGAGCACAGCTCCGGGACCGGAGAAAAGCTCGCCGAGAACGACCGGCGATGCGCCTTTTTTCAGAAAAACGTTCACGGGGACGGCGGCGCGTCCGTATTTGCGCAACTCGGCGGCGATAGTCGGATTTTTGTTCGTCCAATCGGCGCGCATCGCGACAATGCCCGCTTCGGCAAACGCCTTGCGCAACGTCGCATCGGAATACACGCGTTTGTTCACCTGACAAGTCGTGCACCAGCGCGCGGTAAAATCGATGTAGACGGTCTTGCCCGCGTCGAGTGCGCACGCCTGCGCTTCGGGCGTCCACGCGAGCCAGTTTTCGTGCGGTTTTTCGGCGAGCCGCGTTCCCGCGAAAATCAGCGTTCCCGCGAAAATTGCGAGCGCGACGAGCGTTCCCGCGATGCGCGTCGCCGTCGGTTTCCACGCAACCGCCCATTTCCCGTAAATCCAGCACGCAAGCGCAATTGCTGACAACGAAATCAGCAAATCGCGTTGCGCGGACGCGTCATCGATTTGCCCCATGAGCACCCAAACAAAATAGAGCGCGGGCGCGTAGAGCAAAAACGCCATCGCCTGCTTAAACGTTTCCATCCACGCGCCGGGCTTCGGCAAAAACGCCAGCAACGACGGCACGCACGAGAGCAAAACGTAAGGCGCCGCAAGCCCAAGCGCAATCGCCGTAAAAAGCGCAAACGCGGGAACGGGCGGCAACGTCAGCGC